>CAXUOL010000073.1:0-15500 GCA_964252435.1 uncultured Nostoc sp. | reverse complement strand
AGCTTGAAAGTGATTTCAGGAATCCTCGTCCCTTTTAGGGCGAGGAGAATGTCAACACTTAGCAATATTTATTGACTCAGCACAAGTTGCCATTCTCTGTTTTGGGAATTCCACTTAGGTAATTGAGTTTCGCCAATAATATAAGGGCCCCAGTAACGACGGGAACCATCTTCTGCAAAAGCAACTAAAACATCTCCCTTCTCCAGCTTTAAATTATTCTGAGGTAAGGATAGAACTAGTCCCTTCTCACTACCTTCTTGGGGAGCAAAATCCCAATGTGCCGGTACATCATAATGAGTCTGTTTTTTACTAGATCCTTTTGCTACCGACTGTCGTGCCAGTAATACCAGCCGCACAGGCTGATTTGTTTGATTGCTCATTCGCAAAGTCCCTTGATCCTTGGCAATGTTTGCTGATTTATCACGCTCTGCCAAGACAGGATAAGTATTCTCTTTACTGCTATGTTCTACTTGATTGGTTGAGGTAGGCGCTGGAGTAGATAAACTAGCGGAAATACCTTTTTCAGGTACAACCGAAGTTGTCTGCAACTCTTGAGTTTCTGTTGGCAGTTGTGAAGATGTATCTGGGTTTGTGGACTCAAAGGATACGCTGACTCCAAAGCATCCCACCAGAGCAACAAGCAGTCCCAAGCAAGAAGCTGTAATACCGACATTACGATACACTGAAGATTTCATATTGATAGTTATTAGAAATAAATATTTTGTCTCGGCTTGACCAAATAGTAGCCTATTATCCCAAAAGGCAATCACACAAAATAGTCTAATATAGACTTTCCTAAAATTAGGAATACGAATGTATTATAAATATCATTTTGATTAAAAAACATTTGCAGGAAATAATATCTTTGATGTTTGACAAATAAGGGGTACAGACACCAATTACTTCGGATTTTGACCGTAAGTATGGATAAAAACAAGATAATTTGATACTTATCCAGGCAATTCATTTGTATAAAAAAATAAAAGTTTCCTGAAATCGCTAGCGGAGTTTACCAGGTATCCTTTGCTAAACGTCAGATAAATCTAAGTGGTATATTTTATCTTTTTGCGATGAAAAGCTACCTTCAGAGAATGTTTGAAAAGTGCCTGATAACTAGGGGTGTAGGGGAATAGGGGTCTAAGGGTGTAGGGAGACTCCACCCTTCAGGACAGGGAGTTTTAAACAAGGACAGCGTGTTTTTTGGCACTGCGCGTCTCAAAACACATCTTTTTTTCTCTTCCCCTTAAAAGGGGAAGCTTCAGACCAATCAATATTCACAGAGGGGATTCCCCTTATACCCTCACACCCTTACACCCCTACCCCCGTCCCGAAGGGACTCGGTGATATACCAATAGCTTAGAGATACCTCCTTCCTAAATCTACGCAAGTCCCTTCTCCTTTTGGTAGATGCTACGGGTAGCTTACTTCCGTATATGGATAATATGGATACAAGTCATGAAACCCACTTAACGGACTAGCTTCCTTTAAAAAGGGAAATTTTGAATAATTTTCCCATTTTTTAAGGCTTGAATGTGGGGATCAAACTAAATATTTATTGTTTCCAAACACCCTCTAAGAAACTGTACTTCTGAAGAAGATGATAGAATGGTCAAATTTGAATAAATACTGGAATTCCAGTAGATATCTATAATATTAACAAACAAGCTGATGCTAAAACCAATATCCTCCTTACCCTAATAATAGATATATTTCAAGATATCTTGACTTTACCAGAAGTCCTTTTGATGCAAAACACTCGTCTCAATAACTTGTTCGATGCCATTGCTACACGCGTTGGGCAATGGTTTTTAAATCCTTGGCGGCGGTTATCGTTGCTGATGATTAGTTTTTTGTTCGGTTTTTTTTTGGGAAACGCAGTTTCCACTACAGCTGGACAACGGGCAGAGTTAGACATTGTGGTAGCTGGTTTTTTAGTACTGTTAACGGAAATTACCAGCAGAATATTTTATAGTCGCAGGTTTTTGGATAGGCGATCGCTCTTGGTAGACTCACTAAATCTCCTGAAAGTTGGTTTCATCTACAGTCTGTTTCTCGAAGCTTTTAAGCTGGGATCGTAGTCAGATGGAGAATTTATGAATTTGTGGCTGAGTGTTTTGGCAACCAATGAGGTGGGGGAAACTTGGAAGCAGGAAGCAAGAGAAGCAGCGCTGGCAGATGAGTTAAGGGCAAAAGCTTTTGGCATCACGCTGGAAAATGTTGATGAAACGATCGAAAGGCGATCGCATTTACTAAAATCTGTCTTTCCAGCTTTTAGCAAATTCTGTCAAGCTACTCTCCAAGTACAACCCCAGGAAATGTTACAAGTGTTGTGGGACTTGTGGCTGCCTTTGGGGATCAAACTAGCATCGCAGCGCCAACAGTTGGGACACCCCCTGATTTCAGGAATATTGGGAGGACAAGGCACTGGTAAAACCACAATGTCAAAGGTTCTGATCTTGATTCTCGATCATTTGGGATACAGGACTGTGAGTTTATCTTTGGATGACTTATATAAAACTTACAGCGATCGCTTACTCCTAACACAGCAAGATCCCCGCTTAATTTGGCGCGGTCCACCAGGAACTCACGATATAGACTTAGGCTTAAATGTACTAGATCAAATCCGCCAGTTGCAAAGCCCAGTGATGCTTCCCCGCTTTGATAAATCTGCTTTTGGAGGTGCTGGCGATCGCACTTCTTCCGAAATGGTGACGGATGTAGATATTGTACTATTTGAAGGTTGGTTTGTGGGTGTGCGACCAATCGACCCTGATTTATTTGATGCTGCGCCACCGCCAATTGTCACAGATGAAGATAGAGCATTCGCCCGTGAGATGAATCTTCGCCTCCACGATTATCTACCACTGTGGGAGCGATTAGACAGTTTAATTTTGCTTTATCCCATTGATTACCGCTGTTCTTTAGAGTGGCGCAAACAGGCAGAACAGCAGATGATAGCTGCGGGTAAATCGGGGATGAGTAATGCAGAGATAGAGCAATTTGTCAATTATTTTTGGCGATCACTGCACCCGGAATTATTCATCACGCCGTTGGTAAGAGATGCGACAGCGGTTGATATGGTGATTGAGATTTATAGCGATCGTAGTTTTGGTCAAGTGTATTGCGATCGGGCTTAGGGCGTTAGTTCTCAAGCAAATCAGCTAAGAACACTATAATTTGCTTAAAGCGTGATTTATCCAACTCCTTAGACCAAAAATGCCAGAGGTATCGTTAAAGCTTTTCTTTTCTTACTCTCACAAAGACGAAACTCTACGGGATGAACTAGCTAAACACCTGCGTACTTTGACACGGCAGGGTGTGATTTCAAGCTGGCACGATCGCAAGATACTACCTGGAGAAGAGTGGGATCACCAAATTAATGATAATTTAAACACTGCCGACATCATTCTGTTGCTCGTCAGTTCTGACTTTATTGATTCTGATTATTGCTGGGATGTCGAAGTTAAGAGGGCGATAGAACGTCACCATGCTGGAGAGGCTTGTGTTATCCCGGTTATTCTGCGAAGCGTTGATTGGAAGGGGACGCCATTTGCAAAACTTCAAGCTTTGCCTAAGAATGCTGAACCTGTGGTGTCAAGGTATTGGCACAATCAAGATGAAGCCTTCACGGATGTAGCTAGAGGAATTCGGGCGGCTGCTGAGAAGCTAAAAAAGGAAAGAGACGAACGAAGGCAAAAACAGGAAGCAGATAGGCTACAACCAGAACAAGAAAAAGCCGATAAGCTGCGAATACAACAGCAATCCACCGATAATGACCTCCTCTCGGATAAGGGTGTAGACTATACACGGTTGCGCGATTTACTTAAAGCATGGAATTGGAAAGAAGCGGATCAAGAAACTCTGGCTGTTATGCTCAAAGCATCAGGCAGAGAAGGACTAGGCTGGCTTGATAGCGAATCTATTAACAACTTTCCTTGCACTGACTTACGCACTATTGACCAACTGTGGGTAAAATACAGCAATGGGCACTTTGGGTTTAGTGTCCAAAAGCGTATTTGGGAAAGCGTTGAAAAAGACAGCGAAAAGTTTGGCGATCGTGTCGGATGGCGAAAAGGAATGTTTTTTAATAAAGAGTGGCTATCTTACTCAGACCTTACCTTCACTACAGATTCTCCGCCAGGACAATTGCCTGCTTATTCTGTGGGGGGTGGACGGCTTCTGCCTGCGGTTTTTGCTCGGTTTGGTGGTGTTGAGTGGAGGGTTTCGGTAGGGTCTATTGTTTCTTCTCTCGCGTCGAGACTTGTAAACTGTAACATATAAGGCTTACAGGAAATTGTGAAGATTTACAAACAAGTCATTTCACACGAAGTATTGCGGTTTCTACGTTTCCGTTACCTGGCACTGGGCATAAAAAAAGTTTTCTTGTTGTGCTTGTAGTACAATGCAAGCTTTTTGGCTGTCATAGCAATTAGCAAAGATAAATTTGCTTGCTACTTTTTCTATTTCATGGTTACTTGCTTCCCATTCATCCCAAGGTAGCCTCATACTAATTTGTAATTCGTAATTCGTAATTCGTAATTAGAGAAGTTGTAAAAAGCTCTTTTGGTAATTTTAACTACTTGGGAAACCTCCAGCTTGAAAAATCTGTTCGGCGGTTAAATTCAACTTTGGGAAAGTAGGCGAGACGATGACATCGCTACCTCTAAATTGAGTAACTTGATATTCAGCATCGATTAATTGATAAATAGATATAGTGGGTAGTTTAGGATTGCCAATAAACTTTCTAGCACCGATAGCAGCGTAATCTATAATCCAATATTCAGGAATACCTATAGCTTCATAATCAGCTAATTTTTTGTAGTAATCATCCCGCCAATTAGTACTAACAACCTCAATAACTAATGGAATTGATGCAGCTTGACTTACAGTCGATTCTTTTTTACACAAAGGTTCATTCACTAAATTTTGTGGATTTATTATTTATATGTCTGGTGTATAAGCTTATTAACCTTCAATTTCTTTGACTAATAAAGTTTTTGGAATGTAATAAGGTAAATTTAGACGTTTGATATCAGCAGATATTTCTAGTGCTAAAAAACCCACAACATCTTCATGGTCTCCAACTGGTTGTGCCATTTCAACGATCGCACCATCATGTAATTCGTATCTTCCGCTTTCGGGTCGCCACGCAGCAAATTCATCGAATGTTACTAGTTTAGGTATGGCTTGACTCATAAATTGTTACCTTGGTTTATACGTTGCCTAAATACTTGGATAATTTACCGAACTCCAGTATCAATGCTTTTAAAGCTGACAAATTGCTTTTAAAACTTGTAGCAACTCACTTGAACGCTCTCTTTCCATTAAGTTTAATTCTGGTAACAGATAATAAATAGGGGGATTTCCTTGTTCAATATAGACAAATTGATAACTTCTACCATTAGTCACTAATCCCCAAACTGATTTTTGATTCTCTAAATTTTTATAAGAGTATGTGAGTAACTGAGGCAAACCTGTTGATATATCAATCTGACTATTTTTGGATTCAATCAACAGTACCCAAAAATATGTTTGAGGTTTTGTATGTTTAGCCTTACTAATAGCTAAAATATCAAATCTTCCTTTAATTTTGATATCTTCATCTTCAACTTCAATATCAGCAATATTCTCCTCCAAAAGAATCTCGATCGGATAGCGATAAAAACCAGCTAATCTTAGTAAAGGCGCAACTGCAAGAAACTTTACCTGACCTTCAGAAACTTTGCCTATTGTTAGGTATCTATCAAAGTCATGCTGAATTTGTTTGAGTTCCTGCTGTTCTGCTTCAGTGAGAGGTTCCAGAGATAAGTAGTTAGAAAATGAGTCATTGTACTGTCTTTGAAAACCAAACAGACGATGAACTTCTTCTAAGGATAAATTACGAGCGTTGAGAATTGTCATATATTTTTGCTTGATTAAAGTGCAACCCAATCAAAATTACCCATATCAAACCTATTTTAACGAAATATTAACCCACCGCAAAATCTGTTCTATTATTATGGAATAAGTCTAAGCTAAAAAGTAGTAGCTTTCAAAAAAGGTGAAAATATATGGAAAACAACATTAAGCAAGCTTATAACTATACGGTTCTTCTGGAAAAAGAACAAGATGGTGGTTATCACGCTTTTTGTCCTATTCTCAAAGGCTGCCATTCTCAAGGCGATACTTTTGAAGAAGCTATTGAGAATATTACAGAAGCTATTGAATTATATCTTGAAAGTTTAATGGCTGATAATCAACCTATCCCTAAAGAAGATTTAATTGTGAAGCCATTAAGTATTTTAATATGAGTAATTTTCCTAGTGTTAAAGCTAAAGACTTTGTTAAAGTTATTGAAAAATTAGGTTTTTATCTTGATCGTCAAAAGGGTAGCCATGCCATTTATAAGAAAGATATTGGCATTGGCAAAGAAACATTCTTCGAGTTATTACTACAAAAATAATATACAAAAGGCAACTCAACCAATCAAAATCCAAATTGGGATGCTCCCCTTCACTTCCTCTTTTCAGGTGCGTTAGCCTGCGGCATAACACACCATACTGAAAATATTATGTATCGTATCTCTTCTGTCCTTTAACTGGATTCATCCACGCTTCTAAACGACTAAACGCTTGTGAAGAAAGTAGCGTCAAACATAAATAAACCACTGATACACCTGCGTAAATCTCAAAGGCGCGATAGTTGTCAGCAACAATTAACTGTCCTTTACGTACTAATTCTTCAAAACCAATCACAGAAACTAAGCTAGTATCTTTTAATAAACTGATAAACTCATTACCCAAAGGTGGAATCATCCGCCGGAAAGCTTGGGGAAAAATTACATACCTCATAGTTTGCAGAGAACTCAAACCTAATGATTTTGCTGCTTCTGATTGTCCTAGTTCAATTGATTGAATTCCAGCACGAACAATTTCGGCAATGTATGCAGCGCTATTCAAACTTAAGGCAATTACCCCAGCACTTAGACGATCAAAAGAAAATGTCAAACCAAGTTCTTGTAAAATTGCTGGTAAACCAAAGTAAATCATAAAAATTTGCACTAGCAAAGGTGTTCCTCGAAAAAAATCTACATACGCCCTCGCCAACCAACGCACAGGTGCAATATGAGAAAGGCGAACAATACCAATTAAGGAACCGCCAATTAAACCAAATACTACAGAAAGTATTGTCAATTGCAATGTTATCAATGCACCCTGCAATAGACTTGGAAAAGCCTGTAAAACCACGCTAATTGAAGTTAATATCTTATGCGCGCCAGCGTTAGTTTGATTCTCAAATGGTGATTTAGCTGGTAGTGATGGCGGTTGAAGTTTAAACCATTTCTGGTAAATTTGGGAATAAGTGCCATTTTTTAGCACCCGATCCAAGCCATCATTTATCAATGTCAAATTTGGCGAGTTTTTAGCTGTAGCAATTCCATAAAACTCCTCTGTCAGCAATTTCTGTACTACTTTAATTCCCTGAAGATTGCCCGTATTAATAGCATATACAGTCACAGGTGCATCATTAATTACTGCATCGACATTACCGTTGAGCAATTCTTGCAGGGCTAAGGGTGCAGAATCAAAACTGCGAATTTGTACCCCAGGAATACTCTTAGCCTTTGCAGCCCCAGTTGTGCCAATTTGTACTGCAATTTTTTTATTTTTGAGATTGTCAAAACCAGTAATATCTTGATTGTCTGCGCGAATTGCGATCGCTAACCCAGCCTTAAAATAGGGACGGGAAAAAGAAATCGTCTTCGCCCTCTCCTCAGTAATCGTAATCGAACTAATGGCTGCATCTACCGTTTTGGCTTGCAAAGCTGGGATAATGCCATCAAAAGGCAGACTTTGAAAATCAACTTTAAAGTTAGCAGAAGAAGCGATCGCATTCATCAAATCAATGGAAAACCCCTGCAACTCGCCACCTTTTCCTTGAAACTCAAAAGGTGGAAACGCCGGTTCCGTAGCAACCCGCAAAGTTTTACCCGCGCTAGGGTTCACAACACAGCCAGCCAGTAACAAACAGCTAAAACCTACAACCACACACCAGCGCCCAAAACCAAATTTAACCATATTATTTTCTCTCCCTCTCTGCGCTCTCTGCGCCTCTGCGGTAGCCTGCGGCAAGCCGCTTTGCGTCTACGTTAAAAACCTTACAATCAACTCTAGAGCAGCTTGATACAAGTAATGAACAATACCATCCCCGCGATTATTTTTGACAATATCGAAAAAAACTTTGGTTCCCTGAAAGTTTTCAAAGGAATTACCGGCGAAATCAACCGGGGGGAAGTCGTTGCAGTTATTGGTTCCTCCGGCTGTGGTAAAAGTACCCTACTACGCTGCTTCAACCGCCTAGAAACTATTGACAAAGGGCGTTTAATCATCAACGGAATTAACTTATCCCGACCCACTGTCAACTATAGCCAACTGCGGCAACTACGAACACAAGTAGGCATGGTTTTTCAACAGTTCAACCTGTTTCCCCATCTCAGCGTCTTAGAAAATATGACACTCGCACCGCGTAAAGTCTTGGGTAAAACACCGAAAGAAAGCGCCCAACTAGCGAGATTATATTTAGAAAAAGTCGGTTTATCTGACAAAGCCTCTGCTTATCCCGAACAACTTTCTGGCGGACAAAAGCAACGAGTAGCGATCGCTCGTAGTTTATGTATGAATCCCCAAATCATGCTATTTGACGAACCCACCAGCGCCCTAGATCCCGAACTCGTCGGTGAAGTTCTGCAAGTGATGCAACAATTAGCCACAGAAGGCATGACAATGGTAGTTGTCACCCATGAAATGCAATTTGCAAAAGAAGTAGCCCATCAGGTAATATTTTTAGACCAAGGTATTGTGACAGAACAAGGCCCAGCTTACGAAGTGCTGACCAATCCCCAAAGCGATCGCCTACGTACTTTCCTAAGTCGCCTCAACGTTAGATAGTTAGGAGTTAGGAGTTTGGAGTTTGGAGTTTGGAGTTATAAATTAAAAGCTTCTTTTGCACTCATCACGGGCTAAACGCACCGCTACCGCTAACATCACTCAGCACTCAGCACTCTTTAAAGGTACTCGCGCAAGAAATCAAAGGGATCGTCTTCCCAACAAGGTTCAGGTATTAGCCAAAATAAACTACTATGGATATCAGCTTCAATTTCATCACCGTCGTCTCTATCAAATAGTTCTATCAAAGCTGTCCAATCACGTTCTCTGAGAGATGTTATCGATGGGGCATATACCTGGAGATTATTTGAGTAATTCACGCGCAAATTTGTGCTTGACAGCCGTAAAAAGTTAGTATAGAAATTTAGAAATAATCAAATTCTAGCTTTGACAACCGCAGTTATACCAATTTAAAATTCAAAAAGTCTGATTTAATCTGGCTTTTCAGGTTTGTATTGATCGCATTCTTTTTTCAAATGGCATTAAATAGTTATTTTGATACTATTAAATATGGACTACTCTCATAAGTGTCTCACAATTTAAATAGGACTGCTATAGTATTTATTACATATTACAAGCTGAATTTACTCAGACAGGAAAAATCTTTGAGGCTGAGATTCTACTAATTCCACGCCGAAGACTTCCGCAAAAGATTGTGCTATGTAAAAACGCACTTCTTGGCAGGTGATACCTGGAATCCATTCGGCTAAACTGCCTACAGGTTTGTCAGAAATGCCGCAGGGTACAATGCGCTCAAAGCCTGTCATGTCTGGACAAACATTTAATGCAAAGCCGTGCATAGTAATCCAACGGCTGACTTTAATACCAATAGCTGCAATTTTTCGTCCTTGCAACCAAACGCCAGTAAAAGCTGGAATTCTTTCTCCTTGCAATCCATAAACTGCCAATACACGAATTATTACTTCTTCGAGTTGCCGTAAGTACCAATGGAGGTCTTTACGATAACGTTGCAGATTTAAAATTGCATAGCCCACCAGTTGACCGGGACAATGGTAAGTAACCTCGCCGCCTCGTTCAACTCGATGCACATCATATTCACCTTTGTCAATCTCAAATTTGAGAAAGTCTGAGTTGCTTCCTTGTCCTAAAGTGTAGACAGGAGGATGTTCTAGCAAAATTAACACATCATCTAGACTTGGGTCATGAATGCGCTCAGTTAGAAGCGATCGCTGCCATCCATGAGCTTCCAAGTAAGGCATTAATCCTTGGTTATACAGCAAACAAATATTTTTGTGTGGTTCATTACTATGGATCATGCCAAAATTCAACCGTATAAAGAACTAAATATATTTCAAGTTACAGGATTAGAATCAACAATTGTCAAGCTTTGCAAAGGATTTTAAAGGAAAGTCAAGGGAAGATGCATTAGAAAATACAAAGTGCTAGCTTGAATATATAACCTCAATAGGTTTTTAGGAGGAATTCTCTGCAATAAGCATTATGCCAAGACAATAAGGAAGAATGTACTGGCTGATGACTTTAATATCATTGTTTGCATTTCAAACAAAATCAAACTTCCACAAAGCCTTGTATTGTTGAACAACAGCAAGCAAACCTCAATCGAACACAGAAGGAGCAAATATCAACAGTTCTGTAAGCATTCCTTTAAAGGAAAAGGTAGTCATAGGAGCTACAATTAGATTTCCTCAACTCAAGAGTGCTAATTGGATATACAATTAGACATCAGCGCAGAGATGAGGAGGTAAATTAAAGGTATACTTGACAATTCCTCAGATGCAGTAAGCCCAGAGACAGCTTAACAGCAGTAGATACAATATAGTTCACAATTTGTTTTGGCGGGAGTAATAAACCTTACCGCAATTTCTTTTCATACAAAGCAAATTCACACATCCAAAATATTCAGCGGGAGAGTATTACATGAAGCTTGTCATTCACGGCAAAAATATTGAAATCACCGATGCGATTCGTGAATATGTACATCAAAAAATTGAAAAAGCAGTTAGTCACTTTCAAAGCATTACAAATGAAGTGGATGTGCATCTTAGCGTCGCCCGGAATCCCCGAATTAATCCAAGACAAGCGGCTGAAGTAACTATTTATGCTAATGGCAGCGTTATTCGTGCCGAGGAAAGCAGCGAAAGTCTATATGCCAGTATTGACTTAGTTGCAGATAAAATTGCCCGTCAACTGCGAAAATATAAAGAACGGCGTCAAGACCACAAAACTCATACTCAACCAACAGAAGTAGTTATTCCAGAGTCGATAGTAACAGATTTAATTGGCGATCGCACCGCCGAATTGCCCAACGAAGTCGTCCGCACCAAATATTTTTCCATGCCGCCGATGACCGTTGCAGAAGCCCTAGAACAACTGCAACTCGTGGGACACGACTTTTATATGTTCCACAATTCTGAAACTGGAGAGATTAATGTAATTTACGAACGTAACCACGGCGGTTATGGTGTTATCCATCCCCGTAATGGTAACGGAAATACTAACGGCAAAAATGGCAAGGCAAGCCACACTAATATAGTCATGCCGGAAAAGTCGCATTCGAGTAAATAAAGACTGGGGAATAAGAAGATAATGGGAGCAGGGGAGAAGTTGCAGTAAGTCTTTCCCCTCTCCACCTCTGCCTCTTCCAATGCCCATTTCCTGATTTCACAAACTGTTGCAAAGTTTTCAGATATTAAAAAAGATTTTGACTTTAAAATAGCTCAAACACTTATTAATAAATATTTATTTGGCATAGATGAGCTTTTGCCTCCAGAAATTACCTAATACGTGAGCGTTGGAGTAATGTGAAAATTTGCAGTTAGCCCCTAAATTTATTTATGGGTGTCTAAAATGTTTGAATTTTGAATTTTGAATTTTGAATTCGGAGCAAAGCGACGTGACTTTCTGGGTGATGTCTGCACAAGCTAGATAGTAAGGATTGACAGTTTCTCTAGCTTGGAAGTAGACATCAGGGTTTTGTGTTATACCGCGCAAAACAGGTTTATCGGGGAATAGAGAGGGCTTGCGCGACTAGCGATCGCGCGGCAATATGAAAATACACAGTTGATTTTATCTGCCTGATGCATTGCAAGTTGATGGGACTTACGCACAGGTAACGGAAAATCGAACCACAGAGGCACAGAGAAAACGGAGTAATAAGAGTTTGAGAGGTATTTTGCGTAAGTCCTGGTTGATTGATAACTTCAGTAATATTCAGGCGATGAATCAAGACACTTCTAGGAAAGCTAGTTCAAACTCTTTGCCTTGATGCACTTCACAATAAGCTTGGTGACACTCTGGACATTCATTCAGTTTGCTAGTCGGGTGAAATTCAATGTTGCAATTCGAGCAATAACAAACAACAGGAACATTCTCTACTTGCAGTTTGGCATCTTCCGCTATTGTTCCTTTTTTGGCAACATCAAAGGCAACCTCCAAAGAATTGGACACTACATCAGATGCCTCACCCACTCGCATTTGTACTAAACGAATGTGTTGAGCGCCTTCGTCTTTAGCTCGTTTGACAGCAGCATCAAGAATATTTTGCATCATGCTAACTTCATGCATAATTCTTTCCTCACAGTTTTGATTAAGTGGTTTATTTTATCAATTGCTATCTCTATTCCTTGTTCAGCAAGAGGTGATAGATTCTCACCCAATTTTTAAGTTAGATAAAAAACTTGAGGAACTTGTGAGGAAATATTTGAATTAAACAGTTTTTTCATCTATTAACCCAAGTTGCTAGTTATCAAAAAGTGCCTTTAATTAAGTACAAAATTTTATTTTTTAGTATTTAGAAATACTAAAAATATAACTTTTTGTATCAATTATGATACAGTTTATGACACTAACTAGCAACTTACGTTATTAAAAATAAATTCTCAAAATTGAGTATTCAAAATAGGTTAAACTGCATGTATAGGCTGGCAAAATATTAGTCCCACTCCGCAATAAATCTTAATATATTACTTAAGAAGAAGTGGGTTTTGTCAGCATATATCAGATGACGTTAAGGAGGTAACTATCATGCAAAAAGAATATATGGAAATTTTAGAATCATTAATTAATAAATTGACATTATCCGCAATATTAGAAATGTTAGAGCGAATATGCCACAAAAAAGCGGAAAATCTAAGAACTCATTGGCAAGATGAGACTTCAGCAAAGCTTTGGGATAAAGCTGCTAGACAGATAGAACAGATAAATGTTGATGTTTGATTGAAGAAGAATTCAGAATTCAGAATTCAGAATGGGCTAAACGCCCCGCTACCGTTAACAGGAGTCAGAATCAATGGGTAGGTGATTCAGACCCGCCACTTAATTATTGCACCACTAAATCGGAGATTTAGCGTAGTGTTGTAAGGTTTATTCAGCGTTCGATTAAGTGCTGATGTATTTGCACTGTAGTAACGCAATAATGCTACTCACATTATCAACCAAAGTGTATTGCTTTATACGCTCATTGCATGACCGAAAACGAAAAGGATACAGAGCAACTAAATTTATTTATGGGGATCAATAATGCAAGAATTTTGAATTTTGAATTCGGAGCGTTCGCGCAGCGTCTCTAAGAGTTGCGACGTGACTCTGCTATCAATTGGTAGTGAAAAATCACGAGACCATTCATTCCAAGAGCCAAAATAATTTCTAGCAGAAATTCCCGCCTCTTCAAGGGCTATTAATGTATTCGCAGCCCTTGAACCCTTAAAGCAGTAAATATACACAATTGACTCAGAAGTAATACCTAGTGACTGACAAATTTCTCGGATTTCATCTGGCGATCGGAACGTGGGAATTTCCGATTCAGAATTCATTAGATGATGCCATTCTAACCATATTGCGTTAGGGATTCTACCTTTGCGAGGACAAAAATCAGGATGATAAGGAGATGAACTCAACCCAAGCCATTCGTTGCGATCGCGCACATCTAATTTAATAATTGCTGGATTGTCGATTGCTTGCAACATCTCGGTGGTAGTCACCATTATATCAGCGTTGGGATGCAATCTAAATATACTACTTTCACGCTGCGGTACTTCATCGGTAGTAGGTAATTCTGCCTTGAGCCATGCTCTATATCCTCCGTGTAAAATAGATACCTGAGCGCAACCCAAATATTTCAGTAAAAAAGCTGCTCGACAAGATTGACCATAACCTTTATTTAAAGCATCTTCATAAACAATTAACTGTTCTGCACCAGATATTCCTACCCTGCTCATGATTTCTGCAAAATACTCTTGCAATTCCTTTAATCCTGCTGGAGAGGAATTCTCTAAAAGATAGGTGAAAAAATCTCTAATATTTATAGATTGAGAAATATGAGAAATAGCATAATCTTCTTGACTTCGCGTATCGATAATGACAGTTTTTGATGAGTTTTCTGCTAACAGTGACGTGACTTCTTGAGGAGAAATCAGGAGTTTTGTATTCACGCTTTCATGCTTCTGTTATTGTACCATTAGGCATTATCACCTTTGGTAGATTCGCGTTTTGGAATGTAAATTACACAAGAATGAATGTTAAATGTTATGAGATAACTTTTTGTAATCGCAAGAATGCGATCGCCTGCTTTGGCAGAAGCTAATAAATGACTATTGCTAGCTTTGACAATGTAGGTATTGGTGACAACATAGAAATGAGAAACAAGATCCCAACTTCGTAAAAGTTATTGGGGATCTTTAAATTTCATCTTAATTTCATTAGATCATTAGTTAAATCGTTAGAATTAGAAAACTGTTAGGTGAGATTTATGCAACTGCTATTTTTCAGAAATGGCTTTTTGGCGTTAACTTTTACTGCAATCGCTTCAGGCGGTGGGTTAATTACAGGCTGTGCTAATACTGCTTCTCAGAACCAAAACCAAGCGCCAAAAGAAACCGCTACCAATGCTAACGACAAGCAGATGATGAATCACAGCATGGGAATGGATTTAGGCCCAGCCGATGCTAATTTTGATTTGCGATTTATCGACGCTATGATACCGCACCATCAAGGGGCTGTGGAAATGGCGAATGTTGCTCAGGTGAAATCAAAACGTCCTGAAATCAAAAAACTAGCAGACAATATTATCAAATCGCAAAACCAAGAAATCACTCAGATGAAGCAGTGGCGACAAGCTTGGTATCCCAAGGCGGGAGATAAACCAATCGCTTATGACAGTCAAATGGGTCATACGATGGAAATGTCATCTAACCAAATGAAAACTATGATGATGAGTCAAGACTTAGGTGCAGCCGATGCCGAATTTGATCTGCGCTTTATCAATGCGATGATTCCTCACCACGAAGGGGCTGTAACAATGGGGCAAGATGCTTTAAATAAGTCTAAGCGCCCTGAAATCAAAAAATTAGCCCAAGAAATTGTTAAAGCCCAAGAAATAGAGATTAAACAAATGCAACAGTGGCGAAAAACTTGGTACAACAAATGATACTAATTTGTAATGACGCTCTCTACAAGATGTTGCGCGAAGGATGACTCGCTAACGCAGCAACAGCAGATTGCAACAGGCGTGAGGTACAGATAATCGTAAGGGCATAACATGTTCATTGGTGTCAACTTAAGGTTAAAGTCAGTCTAGAAAAAGCTTTTAGCAGATTA
>CAXUOL010000072.1:0-15504 GCA_964252435.1 uncultured Nostoc sp. | reverse complement strand
GTGGGCCAGGGCAAGTATTGGGAACTCGTCAATCTGGAGTGCCAGATTTTACCTTAGCGAGTTTGGTTGACGATGAGGAAGTTTTACTTTTAGCGCGGCAAGCAGCGGAAAAAATAATAGAGATGGATGTTACTTTAGAGCGCTGGCATTTAATGAAAGAAGAGTTGAAATATCGGTATGAGCGATTGATGGGTGGGGCAATTTTGACATAACATACAGCAGAATTCAGAATTCAGGAGCGGAGCCGGGGACGCTCCGCCTCCGGTCAGAATGGGCTGCGCCCCGCTGCGCTAACAGAAGTAAAACAGGCTTTATACCTGGCTTTGAGACTTAGCTTGTGTACTTCACTAACTTGAAATCCGCTGTATTTGAGTTAGAAACCTACATCAAGCAATGAATCTTCAATTTGATTGCTGAGGCAGGACGGGGCACTCAAGTTGACCCCAAACACTGACACAATCCTTGCTGAATCTGCACGGGCAGCAGCCGAAGTTGCCAAGGAAAGGACATTGAAACCTTACCGCTACTTTTGTCAACGAAATCAAAAGTTTGTGGTTGATTGACTTTTTTGGTTGATTACTTTGTCCTGGTGTCACAGACTCGATTGCAAGATTGATGGTAGTTTATTTTTGCACAAACTCCTTTATCCCAATTGCAACACAAGCTATGACACTCAATTTGTATTTACTGCGACATGGAGAAACTACTTTTAGTCAAAGTGGTAATTTCTGCGGTGAAACTGATGCGGAGTTGACCTCTGAAGGGATACAGATGGCAGAGAGTTTTGCCGATGTTTATCAAAGCTTGTTGTGGGAGGCTGTTTATGTCAGCCCAATGAAGCGCACAATTGCAACTGCCAAGCCATTCTGTGATGCTATCGGTATGAATATGCAGTTGCGTGACGGACTTAGAGAAGGTAGTTACGGCTCTTGGGAAACTTTGAGTAAATCGTTTGTCCAAGAGAATTACGCCCAAAACTATGTAAAATGGTTGACAGAACCGGCTTGGAATGCACCCATTGGTGGAGAAACTGCGGTAGATATTGCTAACCGTTCTATGCCTGTAATTGCTGAAATTCAAGAAAAACATCCCCAAGGTAATGTTTTAGTAGTTTCCCATAAAGCCACGATTCGGATTATGCTTTGTAGTTTACTAGGAATTGATTTGGGACGCTATCGCTATCGGGTGAATATTTTGGTCGCGTCAGTAAGTATGGTTAAATTTGACGTTAATGGTCCTTTGTTAGAAATATTAGGCGATCGCCATCATATACCCGATCGTATTCGCTCTCGTCCGGGAACATAACAGTCCCTTAAACAAAAACCGAAGACCAACACAAAAGGATTTGATTCACCGGACGAATGGTAAGAAATCTAAGGGCAAGAAAAAGTAATTAATCTGAAGTTATCCCATCAATACTTCTGGTTGACCCAAGATAGCTGCAATTTCGTCCCCTGACAATCCCAGTATCACTCCCTCAAGGTTAACGCAGTCCTGCTCTCGCTGTGGGTACTAACGCCTTCAATGCCCAAGAGATCGCATTCTTTCAGGATTTGTATAGAAACTGGTACAGACGGGCGCACCTCGCACCTAATCGCTTTTTCCTCTAAAAACTGCTTTTCGGGGCAAGCCCAAAATCACCATTACTGACCACTTTGCACAAATGTCAGAACACACAAAATTACATGACATATCTAACTGCAATACGCTTAGGTTAAGCATTTTTTCTCTTCTTTTTGTTTCGCGCCAGTTGCTTCTCCCTTGGCGCTAGCCTCTCCCTTTGGGAGAAGGGGAGACGCTGCGCGAACAAGTCGGGGAACCCGCCCAACGCACTGGCTTTTCTGCGTCTCTGCGGTTCATTAAAAAAGTTGACTTTGATAAAGAGTTTTAGCCTTAACCCAAGCGTATTGGTTTATACGGTAGTCAATCTTGCCAGTTCGTTCATCATCAGAGAATCAGGTATTGAGTTGAGATGCGCGATATGACCAATAAAGTTTTAACAGGTTGATTACACGGTGCTACTTCCCAAAGGTGTTTAAATCACGATGCTTGCTGCATTTGAGCATAGGCTTCATAAACACCCTTGACGTTGTACCAGTTGAGAAAAATCCGGGCAATTTCTAAAGCCAATTGCGGTTTACCTAAATTAATTAGCCATTGCAAAAATGGAGCCATTGTTCGTTCATTTAACGCGCCATTGAGTGATAAAATCCCCCAAAGTAAGCGATGCAGCCAAGTCATTTGAATCATCATTCGCACTTCCCATGTCGGATGCTTTTGATAAAACAAAACTCCCATCCGTCCGCGTTGAATTTCTTGGTCAATCAATCGGGGAATTTGCTCTAAATTAAATGCTGGATGCCAGTGATATCCTACAGCTTCTGGACATTTAATTAGTGTCAAACCTAGTTTTTTCAGCCGCACACCTAATTCTAAATCTTCCCAGCCATAGAGTTGAAAACTAGTATCAAAAAGTCCGGCTTTATCTAACCAATGTTTGGGTATTGCTACATTTCCCGTAGCAAAAAAAGCTGCTGAAAAATCTGTGACTTTGTAGGGTTCAGCAGTTGGGTTGTTGAAATTACAAGTATTAATAACTGCACCGTAAGTGAAAAAGCGATCGCTCCCCAATTTCTCTTTCCCCTCCACTAGTGCGCTAGCATGAGCTTGCAGGAAATTCTTCAGCACGACTAAATCACTATCAATAAAGATAATTGTGTCTCCCTGCGCCTGTTTTACTCCCAAATTCCGAGCCGCAGCTGGGCCAGCATGATCTTGCTCAAACCAGCGCACATGGAGAAATTCCTCTTTGTGTGCTGCTAACCACTCCAACGTGCCATCAGTAGAACCATCATCTACCAAGACAATCTCGTAATCAGTAACCGAACTTGGCTGACTTAACTCCTGCAACTCCAAGGCGCGGAGGCACTTTTCTAAAATCGGTTGGCGATTATAAGTCGGTATCACAACGCTGAAAAACACAGTCTCACCCACAACACTATTGATTTATCCATCTCCAGGATAGGACAGATGGAGCGCTGACACTGTTCCTTACTTGATTCAAGGTGAGGAAATAGTAAGAGGTGATAATTTTTAGTTAATTAACTTATAACCTAAGCTTAATCATTGTCAACTAGAATAATTATCTCAAAACTTACGCAATAACTCTCTAAAACTCTTATTTCTCTGCGTCCAACTCTTACGAGACGCTGCGCGAATGCCTCCTTTGCGGTTCGTTTTTTCATTATTTTGCGTAAGTACTATATCTTGTTATTATTAATAGCTTATTAGTTATTTAAAATATCGCAAACTTTCAGAAATTAGAGTTTATTTATACTAAATTTTTCTGTCACACCAGAGGAAAGTTTTATGTCTAAATTAAGTCGGAGAGAACTTTTAAGATTTTTTGCTGGCAGTGCTGGTGCTGCTATTTTGGGAAATAAACTTCTAAATAATTTTGCTAGAGTTGCAGAAGCAAAAACTGCTAGTATAAGCTTTACACCTGTACGCCTACCACATCCCCTACCAATTTATCAACAACATAAAAATTTCTTGCCAACAGGAATTAGTCAGGGAGAAATATTTAATGTATCTAAAGATATTAAGTTAAATAGCTACAACGTTATTGATGATGTGGTAGTGCCGCCAGAGTACGAACGTTATGTAATTATCAGTTGGGGCGATCGCGTATTTCCTAACAAAGATGATTATTTTGGTTACAACAACGATTTCACTGGGTTTATTCCCCTTAGTAAAACTAATGATGTCGGGTATTTATGGGTGAACCATGAATACGTTAGTTATCCATTTTCTAGTTTAGTCGTAGAAGATTCATCTGACCTGAAAGGACTACCCGACGCATTTGAAAACGTCATTGGTTGGGCTTTACCCTCCAGCAAAAATATTGAAGTTGAAGGGGAATTTTTATATAACCAAGGCGGTTCAATCGTTCGCATTTCTCGCCAGAATAAGAGTAAACGTTTTGCTGTAGTCAAAGATGCCAAAAATCGCCGCATTCATGGTCTGTCTGGGTTGGGAATCAATAGCCAACGCAATGATGACTACAAAAATATCACCACTTGGGGAAGTCGTAACCACCAAAAAGGTGACAAAAATTATTTAATTGGGACTGGGCCAGCTGCAAGCCAAGTTTTTAATCTCTCCTCTGATGAATTGGGCAACAAAATTATTGGTACAGCTTTCAATTGTTCTGGTGGGAAAACTCCTTGGGGTACGATTTTATCTGCGGAAGAGAACTTCCAAAATAGCGTCACAGAAGGAGTCAAAGCTAATGGTACTCAGACAGATTATACAGATAAAACTATCGGCAAGACTTTTGGTTTAGTTGGCGAAAAATACGGCTGGATTGTCGAAATTGACCCAAAAAATCCGAAATTTCGCCCCCGCAAACATACTTCGTTGGGTCGTTTTCGCCATGAAAATGTTGCCCTGCGTGTTGAAAAAGGCAAGAAATTAGTTGCTTACTTGGGTGATGACAGACGGGGGGGACACACTTGGAAATTTGTCAGTGCAAGCACTATTTCTTCACCCACCAGTAAAACCAACAGTAGGTTGTGGGAAAAGGGAACTTTGTATGTTGCCCGTTACAATCCAGACGGTACAGGTAAATGGATACCGTTACTTTTAACTACTGCTACCAATCCAATTACGCCGACAGTTCTATCTTCTGTAGAATTTGCGGCGTTACAGAAGGTACAAAAAGAAGGTCTTTTACCACTACCAAGACGCAATGAGATTGCAGGTGAAACCAAAGATGGTGGTACATTTAAATGCGATCGCACTAACGAAGCAAAAGCACTACCTGATTATCAAAATAAGAAACTCTCTGACTTCTACTCTAGCCAAGGTGCTGTACTTAGTGATGCTTTTTTAGCTGCAAACTTAGTCGGGGGAACTCCCACAGCGCGTCCAGAAGATATAGAAGTGCATCCAACCACCAAAGAAGTATTCATTGCCTATACTGATGGTGCGCCAGGAAGCGATGGTTATCCTGATTCGCGGATTTTTCAAGTTGCCAAGTTAAGTACAGATGCCAATGCGACGCAGCAATCAGGAGGACTGTACAAGATTATTGAAGATAGCCCCGATGCTACAGGTTTAACCTTCCGGTGGCAGAGATTTGCCCAAGGTGGCGAAGCCGGAACTGTTAATGGTGCTGGTTTTGCCAACGTCGATAATTTAGTGTTCGATAATCAGGGAAATGTTTGGGGTGTTACGGATATGTCTACCGGCACTCACAACGGTTTTGATGTAGGTGCTGAAGGTAAGCAAACCAAAATCGATCATACAGTTAGTGGTAATGTTTCTGATTTTACTGGAGTTTTCGGTAATAACTGGCTATTTTTTATCCCTACCAGTGGTGTAAATGCCGGACAGGTAATACCATTTGCTCATGGGCCAGTGCGCTGCGAAATGACCGGGCCAAGTTTTGTCGGAAATACACTGATTATTTCAGTACAACATCCTGGTGAAGATTGTCCAATTAACGATGGCACAATGCTGAGTCGCAGTATTGAATTACTAGATTTGAATGGTACTACATTCAATCAAACTCGGAGTTTACCTCGTGGCAGTAGTTGGCCGAGTAATATCTCAAAAACTGATGGTGGTAAGGAGGAAGCTACAGGTGTTCCCCGACCATCTGTAATTGGTATCCGCCCGAAAAATTCTCGCAGTAAGTTTATTTAACAAGACAGAATTCAGAATTAAATTTTGAACGAAAAAGCTACGTGTTGCATTTTGTAGAGAAGCAACCTGACTTATTCTTGTGAAATTTCATAGACAACCAAGGCTTTAGTTAATTATAGAATAAATCTCCATTAATCAAGATATAACCTGGGGTTAATTTTTGGTCATTAGATTATATGAAAAAGTGAAAATTTTTGTCTGGTTATGTAACCTAAATAGCAAACAACCTTTTGTTAATAACAGGTTACTTACTATTCAAAATCTGTGGCATTTCACGTAAATAATTGATGGCTTTTTCCGTCAGTAATCAAGATTTGCCTTTATGAAATTTTTGGTGTCACAACAGAGGAAAGTTTAATGTCTAAATTAAGTCGCAGACAAATTTTAGTGTTTTTTGCTGGCAGTGCTGGTGCTGCTGTCTTGGGAGACACAATTCTAGATGGTGTTTCTAGTATTGCCGGAGCAAACAACAGGCGACTGAGCTTTACACCAGTGCGCTTACCCCATTCCTTACCCGTTTATAAACAGCAGAAAAGTTTCTTGCCAACGGGAATCGGTCAGGGACAGGTAATCAATGCATCTGCAAATGCCAAGTTAAATAGCTACAACGTAGTTGATGATTTGGTAGTGCCACCAGAATATGAACGTTATGTAATTATCAGCTGGGGCGATCGCGTCTTTGCTAACAAAGATGAATATTTCGGTTACAACAACGATTATACGGGTTTCATTCCTCTGGGTAGAACCAACGATGTCGGCTATTTGTGGGTTAATCACGAATACGTCAGTTTTCCATTTTCCGATCTAGCACCAGAAGCTCCTGCTGATGTTAAAGGATTGCCTACCACCTTTGAATCAGTGATTGGTTGGGCTTTACCTACTACTAGAGGTATTGAATTTGACGGCGAAGTTCTATATAACTTAGGCGGATCAATTGTCCGCATCTCCCGACGTAATTCTAGTAACCGTTATGCTGTGGTTAAAGGTGATGCAAGAAATCGTCGCCTTCATGGCCTTTCTGGGTTGGGAATTAATAGCCAAAGAAGTGATGAATATAAAAATGTCACTTCTTGGGGAAGTCGTAGCTACCAAAAAGGCGATCGAAACTATCTCATCGCCACTGGCCCAGCTGCAACCCAAGTATTTAACCTCTCCTCCGATGGATTGGGTAACAAAATTATTGGCACTAGCTATAACTGTTCTGGCGGTACAACTCCTTGGGGAACTATTTTAAGTGGTGAAGAGAACTTTCAAGGAAGTGTAGGAGGTTTTGTTGGTGTTACAGAACCAGTCAACCCTAATGGTACTCAAACAGGTTACATCGATGGTACTACTGGTAAGACCTTCGGTTTAGTTGGTGAAAAATACGGTTGGATTGTCGAAATTGACCCCGTTAATCCAAATTTCCGCCCTCGCAAACACACTTCATTGGGTCGTTTCCGCCATGAAAACGTTGCCATCCGTGCCGAAGTTGGGAAGCCATTAATCGCCTACATGGGTGATGACAGACGTGGGGGACACACCTGGAAATTTGTCAGTGCAGGTGTGATTTCTTCACCAACCAATAAAGCCAACAGCAGTTTATGGGAAAGTGGTACATTGTATGCCGCCCGCTACAATCCAAATGGTACGGGTGAATGGATACCGTTAAGTTTAAACAGTCCCACCAATCCCATTTCGCCATCGGTAATTTCTTCTGTGGAGTTTGCTGCTTTGGGTTCTGCTCAAAGAAATGGTCTTTTACCCCTACCAAAACGCAATGGTATTGCAGGTCAAACTACAGATGGTGGCTCCCTCGCAGTCGATCGCACCAATGAAGCTAATACACTACCTGCTTATCAAGGTAAAAAGCTATCTGACTTCTACACTTCTCAAGGTGCTATTCTCAGTGATGCCTTCTTAGCAGCGAATTTAGCCGGGGGAACTCCCACCGCACGTCCAGAAGATATAGAAGTGCATCCGACTACCAAAGAAGTGTTCATTGCCTACACTGACGGTGCGCCAGGAGGCGACGGTTATCCAGATTCGCGCATTTTCCAGGTTGCCAAGTTGAGTAAAGATGTTAATGCAACGCAGCAATCCGGGGGATTGTACAAGATTATTGAAGATAGCGCCGATGGTACTGGTCTAACCTTCCGTTGGCAAAGATTTGCTCAGGGTGGAGAAGCCGGATCTATTTCTGGTGCTGGTTTTGCCAATGTCGATAATTTAGTGTTCGACAATAAGGCAAATATTTGGGGGGTAACTGATATGTCTACCACCACTCACAATGGTTTTAATGTCGGTGCTGCCGGGACTGTAACTATCATCGACCACACAGCTAGTGGTAATGTTTCCAACATCACAGGAGTTTTCGGTAATAACTGGCTATTTTACATTCCGACTACTGGGACTCATGCGGGAGAGGTAATACCGTTTGCTCAAGGGCCAGTGCGTTGTGAGATGACAGGGCCAACTTTTGTGGGAGATACGCTGATTATTTCGGTACAGCATCCCGGCGAAGATAGCCCAATTAATGATGGTACGATTTTGAGTCGTGATATTGAATTACTGGATTTGAATGGTGTTACATTCAATCAGGCTCGGACTGTCCCTCGTAGTAGTAGTTGGCCAAGTAACATCCCAACTGCTGACGGTGGTAAGGGTCAACCTAGAAGTCTTCCCAAACCATCTGTCATTGGTATCAAACGTAAGAATTCTACTGGTAGTTTTACCTAATACCAATTCAATTAATGATTGCAACATATCCTTGGGTAAAGACGCGATGAATCGCGTCTCTACAAATGGTCTATTTGTCGCATTCTTTTTTTTCAAATTGGTATAACTATGTGTGTAGAGACGTTATTATCTAACGTCTCTAGATTAATTTTCAAAGTAGGACTATTAATTTGTCACTCTAGATACTTTTTTCTGGCGTTTCATTCCGAACGCCATAGCACTTGCGATCGCTATACCACCAAGAGTCATCGGTTCTGGTACGGATGTACTCTTAGAGTAAGTTACTGTACCCACCTCTGTTGTAGACAATAAGTCGGTACTTAGAATGCTATAAAATTTTGTTCCTCCTGTATTTGGATTACCTGGATTGTTGCCAATAAAAAACCGATCTTCAACCAAATAGCTCAGTCCTGACAGGTTGCCATTTGTAAAGCTGACTACAGGAGATGATGGGTAATCAAAATCACTTGCCTCTGTATACTGAGTGCCTAAGTAGTCAAATAAAATAGATAATCCATTGTTAACGCCTAAAGTTTCGTCACCGATCGCGGTTAAGGTCGAGTTATCATACTGAAAAGAGCCGAAATACTGACCGGGGCGATCGCCAAATGTCGCATTTACGGTGAAATCATAATTAACTAAGGCAGCTTGCGTCGGTTTAACAACAGCAGCAACCGAGATCGCAACAGCAAAAGCCGCAACGCTAATATCTTTAGCTAATTTCATCAGAAAAAGCTCCGAAGCTAAAAAATGAATAATTCTGTAATTTCACTTAAATAAACTTTTAACCAATGTATATAGGTTAAGAAATAACCAACAAAAGATGATCTTTGTTAAATCTTTAAGGTTGTCAGGTATATATAAAATTTGTGTAAACTTACTTTCAATATTTACAGTAGGTTATGTTTTGAGTTTGGGCGTAGGTGTCGCCTGTTGCAGACATCGCTACATCACTAAAATGGCTAAAGACGAATCCAACTAACAAATCTTGTTGGGCAATATTTGTCCCCACATCAGTCAGCTTTTTAGCAATTAACGGTTGCTGTCCTATTTCGATCTGACTTTTCAAATCACTGACAACAGAATTAGTGTTTCAGGCCTTCTCAAAATAGCGATCGCAACTTACTAGTTCATTAGAACTATAAACTACAAATAAAAAGGGAGGTGAAAAATTGCCTACAAAAGTTTAAACCTTTGTCAGATATAGGTTTTATGAAATTAGAGCAGAGGTCAAAAAATGAGCGAACGCACAATTATGAGGGATTGAAAGCAAAATTTTTCTGTTTTTCCGAAAAATAAAATTACCCTGTTGTAGTCCATATTGTCTACTTCTAGAAAGTTATTAGCATCACAGGAGAACTCTAACCATGAATATTGCATCCCAAATTGAAGCAATTATTGCTCAACGTCAAGACCAAGCTAAAAATGTTGAAAGTGTTTTGAAAAAGTGGGAGAACCTTAAGCAAACGCTAAAAATCCTTGAACAAGAGCGACTAAATAACCTTAATAGCGACACTGAAGACAAGTCTAATCTTTCTACACGCTTAAGCAATATTAATTTTTTAAAGCTTATAGAGGAAGTTAATCAAGAATTAAATAAACTGGAAAATCTGAAAAAACGCTTATCCCGTCAAACGCTCAATATTGGAGTGGTTGGAAGAATGCGTCAAGGAAAAAGCACCTTACTGAAGAGTATAACTGGATTAAGTGATGACGAAATTCCTACTAGTTCTGGAGGTGTTTGTACAAAAGTTTTAAGTAAAATTTTTCATGAACCACAGATGGTCGGAAACGATGTCGAGTTTCATTCATGGTCTTCCTTTAAAGAAATTATCCATCTTTATTTTGATAAACTGGGCTTACAAGGTGTTAAACCAAATATTCCAGATGATATAAATCTAAATGGTCGGTTTTTTCCATTTTTGCCTGAACATAAACAAAAGGATGAAATTTTCCAACGTCTCTACGGTCGTCTTCGGAAAGAATACTATATGCAATTTGACAGCTATAAAACATTGCTTGATGGTCGCACTAAAGCAATTTCCAAACAAGATATTAAAAAATATACTACTCAGGACACCCAAAACAGTAGTGAATATTTAGCTGTTAAGGAATTGAGGATACGATGTGAGTTTCCTTACGACGAGGTAGGAAAAATTGGAGTTGTAGATTTACCTGGTTTAGGTGATAATTCAATTGCAGATGTAGAACTGTTAATCAAAACTCTCAGAGAAGACATTGACTTTATTATCTTTGTTCGGAGACCTGATCCCCTTGGTGATGATTGGGAAGAGTCCGACATACTAACGTATACAATAGCTCGTGAAGCTTTAGGAGAATTTCCTATTAATGAATGTTCTTTAATGGTTTTCAATAAAATTAAGGAGCAAGAACAGAAAAGTTTAGAAGCCTGCGAACATTTTAAAAAAACCATTGAAGTACAGGTTGCTCGTACAGTAATAGCAGATTGTACTGATTCTGAGGCTGTTAAAAGTGAGGTTCTCATTCCAGCCTTAGAAGAATTAACTACAAGCATCAATTCTGTATATAATAAATATTTCAAGTCGCAAAATGATCGATTTAAAAAACTGAGGAGTGAAATTAATCAAGAGCTACAAAAGGCTGACAAAGTATTAAAAGGATATGGTGAAGAAGATCAGGAGGGATTTAATTATTGGTTTGAAAAGAAGTTATGGGAACATATTAATGCCGCAATTCAAGACAAATACGATCAATTGGAGAATAAGAAAAATGAAAATGACTTAGACTTTAAACAAGCAATAATGGATGTTGTAGATTATTGTAATCAAGATAATGTAATTTTAACTAAACCTAAGATTATTAATATTCGTTCAAGAAATCAAAGTTCATGGAAAATTGCTTACTATATCTGCATTAATGAAGTCAAAGACCAGCTGAAAGAGAAGTTTAAAACTTTAGCCACAAGACTAGAGAAATCAGAAAAAGAATTGCAATTATCAGTAGTCAAGATATTGTCTGAGAATGGCGAGTTAAAAAATTTGACGCAGAATCAAGAAATTAAGTTTTTTGAAGAAATAGTAGAAAAATTTCCTGCTCCTGAGCGTCCAACTACCAAGAAGCTTACCAATGCTTTTCAAGACATAAAAAAATCTACTACGACATATCAAGACACTATCATCGATTGGATTGAGACGCATCTTGATGAACTAAAGCCAGATAAACATATTGATCCTATTTCTGAAAGTCAACTATTAGGAAATGAAAGAGAGGTCTCATCAAATCAACTTACAACCATTGTTTCAGAAATATTCACAAAAGATAATATCATAAGCTGGATTCAGGGTAATCTTGCTCCTACCTATGAAAGTCAACTGTTAAATAGTCAGATAGACATATCATCTGGTCAAATTGATAAGCTGACAGGAATTGTTTCTGAAATCATCACGGATAAAAATGTTTTTGATGAAATTGAAACGACAAATGTTAACCCTAAAGGTGGAATAGTTTTTGATATTGGGCGTATTATACTGAACCTATTTGGTATTCCTATACCAGATGTACCGGATGAGCTAATTAGTAAAATTTCACGTCTTGTCATCAAACAAATATACCCGTATGTAATAAAACAGATTTCTAAAAAAACGGTTCAACCAAGTATTAGTTTGAGCAAGCCTAATACTGACCCTTCATTTTCGGCAGAATTATTGCTGGCAGAAATTGATAAATTACGTAAAGAAGTTGTTGAAAAATGCAAAGACACTTTGCTAGATAAGCTAAATTACCCCAATTCTATTGCATACTCTAAATATAGCAGTTTTGTCACCGAAGCATTTTATAATGATGACGCTCGAATCGGATGGAAAGATTTTTATGATGAACATAAAGCTGTACTTTACCCTATAGCAAAGCAACAAGGAGAAAACAAACAAGTCGAAGAGTATTGGGAAGATTTAATAAAATCTGCGATCGCACTAAATGAAGAAAATGCGTTGCTCTTAGAAAACTAAAGTATAGCAGATACTAAATAGGAAATTAGTTGGATTTTTCAATTTTGGACAAAGAAAATGTTTTCGATAATTTCTTTGTCCAAATTCTAATAGTATTGATTAATGACAAAATGATTCAGAATCAAATGCCAAAAAAAGAAGTTTTAACATCTAAATTTAGGACTGCCATAGTTGCTAAAATCAGGCATGGAGATTTGCTTGTTCCTGCAACCAAGGATCTACAGGTTGTCCATCTTTGCGGCGTAATTCAATTTCCACTACCATCACTTCTTTGGAACCAGGAGGTGCAGGTTTTTTATGGAAAATAATGTCATAATCTTCTGGATTGTGTTTGTGTTCTTTCAACCATTCCTGTACCTTGGTTGTGGCAAAAAATGATTGCCCCTGCTCAAACATTCGGGTAATCTGCAATTGCAGTGTGTAAGGATTTAAGCGACCCATTTTCTACCGCCTTTGTTAAGTTAATTTGAGAACAAGTAATCTGCTTACCGTAGATAATCTAATATTAATGCGAAGCAACCACACCTGACACTTAGCATACAGGTAGAACTTTCAATTTCAACGCCTTGTTATCTGTAAAAACAAAGTCTGAACCTTGTTCGGTGGATGGTCTAAGAAAGCGTCGATACTTTCGCAATCTGTCTTCCACTGGTTGATAAATTATTATTTTTACTACTTGACTTTCACCATCTTTAGCAGTAATTACAACATAGTAATATTATAGTAGTACCTCAGCAAAAATTGTCACAAAATTGACTGCACTCTCAGACTAAAGTTGTACGTACACTAAGGACGAGAAAACAGATTAGTTAAGGATTGCTCAGAATTTTACACTGCTTTTACAACATTTAACCACTTAATTCTGTTATAGATTGGAGAGAGGCACGCCGCTTCAAAAACTGACCAACAGACTCAGATGGTTGTTATGCAGAGCAAAAATCAAGCTGTTTTCGCTTTAATTGTAAAAAGCACGATTGTATTTTTACCCTTATTGTTATCCGTTGGAATTGCCACTGGACAATCTGCACCATCACCCAACCCAGCACTAACTCCGACTTTGGTGTTATCGAGTTCAGAACGGGAAGAATTAGCACGACTACGAGCAGAAAAACGAATTCAACAGCAAGTTCAATCTGATTTTAAGAGCACTTTTAGTCGCACAACTATTTTACTCGATGTTTGGCTAGTTATATTAAGTATCTTTCCAGTCGCAGTCATTGCTTTGTTATGGCTGCTGCGACGGGTGATAATCCGGGAAATTGTTGATAGGGCAATGCAACAAGTCCAGGGAATGGAAAAATTACAAAATCAGTTAACCACCGTTAAACAAGAAGCTGAAAATGTTATTCAAGATGCGAAAAAAATAAATTATGAATTAGAACAGGAAACGACTGCTTTACAACAACAAATTAAAAATGAACAAGAAAATGTATCTATTCTGATATCCGACCTAAATTTAGCTAAAGCGCAGGTATTAAGTAGATTAGAAGCGGAACTAAAAAAATCTCAAGAAAATATAGAAAATTTAGAGTCAAAATTTGCTTCGGGGTTATCTAAGTTAGAGTTTGATGCTCAACAACAAAAAGAGATAGCACTGGATAATTTAGGAAAATTAGCATCTGTTATAGCAGAAGAACTGTCTAAGTTAAAGTTAGGTGTGCAACAACAGCAAGAACTAGCCATTGCTGATTTAGAAATATCAAAATCTGAGTTTACATCTCAACTTTCTGGATGGCAGTCTGATGCTCAACAACAAAAAGATATAACTTTTGAAAGTTTAACAAAATTGCAGTCAGAGTTTGTAGAAAAGTTATCTGAATTACAGATTGAGGCTCAAAACCAAAAAGAGATCGCAGTTGATAATCTAGGCGTATTTGAGGGTGAACTTAAATCTCAATTATCTGAATTGCAGGTAGATGCTCAAGAACAAAAAAATAAAATTATTGCGAGTTTAGAAGTATTGCAGTCAGAATTTAAATTTCAATTATCTGGATTACAAGTCGATGCTCAAAAATCCAAAGAGCTAATCATTGAGAATTTAGAAAAATCTGGTTCTGAGTTTAGTTCGCAATTCTCAGAATTACAATGGAATGCTCAACAACAAAAGATTCTCATTTTGGATAAGTTAGAAAGATTAGAAACTGAGTTTGTTTCTCAACTCTCTGAGTTACAATTGGATGCACAAGAAAGAAAGGATCTGATTCTTCAAGAACTAACTGAAATTACGCCGGAATCCATTCTAGAGGTGGTAAATTTTGAAGTTGAGGAAGAAATACAGGAACAGCCGCAACAACCGGAATTCCCTGCTGATGAGTATGTAAAACAGGGAGACGATCTGTTTTCTCAAAGGCGCTATGAAGATACGATCGCAGCTTACAACCAAGCAGTGAAAATCCAACCTGATGAACCTGTGACTTGGTTAAAACGTGGTCTAACTCTGGGAAGATTGAAACGCTACCAAGATGCGATCGCATCCTATGATAAAGCGATTGCGATTCAGCCAGATTATCATCAAGCTTGGTGCGATCGCGGCGTTGCTTTTGGAAACTTACAACAGCATCAGCAAGCCTTTGCCTCATTTGACAAAGCCACACAAATCAAACCTGACGATGCCGTTGCCTGGTTAAATCGCGGTCTTTCCCTAGTAGCATTAGAACAATACGAAGAGGCAATCTTGTCCTTTGATAAAGCGCTGGAATTCCAACCCAATTCTCCCAAAATCTGGGATAAACGCGGTTACACTTTGGTAAGATTGGGACGCGATGATGAAGCGATCGCTAGTTTTAACAAAGCTTTAGAAATTAAGCCAGATTACGCCAGTGCTTATTACAATAAAGCAGCCTGTTACGCACTGCAAAGACAAGTTGACCGATCTCTGTTAACTCTACAACAAGCGATTGAACTTAATCCCAGGTATAAAGAAGACGCAGCAACTGACCTCGATTTTGATGATATTGCTGATGATGAACGCTTTAAGCTGTTAGTTGCAGAATAAAAATCTAAAAGGCATTGGGCATTAGGAGTGCTGAGTGCTGAGTGCTGAGTGATGAGTTATGAGTTATGAGTTAGGAGTTATGAGTTATGAGTT
>CAXUOL010000071.1:9768-15720 GCA_964252435.1 uncultured Nostoc sp. | reverse complement strand
CTAGTAAAAGAATTGCCCAAACTAATCAGCAGCAAAAAAGTGAGAAACCCCAGGCAAGTGGCATTTTACAACGTGCTGCTGTTAGTTCTGTTTCGGACGCAGGGATGCAATCAACAGATGATTTAGAAGCACAGCCATTAAGTAATTCAGCTTTTTCTAAAGATTTTAGCCGAGTGCCTATCAGCACGACTAAACCGCAGCAGATTATGGCGAAGCTGATGATTGGATCAGTGGGGGATAAATACGAACAGGAAGCGGATCGGGTAGCGGCGCAGGTGGTACAGCGAATAAATGTACCTACGTTTGTGCAGTCAGGTGAAGATGAAACTGTTCAGCGAGAGAAGATGGAGACAAAAAATAACGAAGCAAGACTAATGCGATCGCCAATGTTACAGCGTAAGTCTAGTGATGGTGGGATGGCTGCTACACCAGACCTGGAGACCTCCATTAACCGAGCAAAGGGGGGCGGACAAACCCTCACAGACAATATACGCGAAGCGATGGAACAGGCATTTGGCGCTGATTTCAGTGGGGTGAAGGTTCATACGGATACTCAGGCTGACCAGTTGAATCAATCTATACAGGCGAAGGCGTTCACGACGGGGCAGGATGTGTTTTTTCGGCAGGGGGAATATAACCCTGAAAGTCGAGGCGGGCAGGCGTTGATTGCCCATGAGTTGACTCATGTGGTGCAGCAAAAGCAAGGCCGCGTACAACCCACTCCCTCCGTCAATGGAGCCAACGTAAACAATAGTCCAGCCTTGGAAAAGGAAGCGGATGTGATGGGCAGTAAGGCGGCGCAAACCCAGTCCATCCAACCCAAATCCAAAAAGGCTACCTCACTAGGCATCGTACAACATCTCCCGATTATACAACGGGTGCTGGTAGAAAATACAGGCCAGCGCATGGACCCACAGCAAATAACCAACCTGAGAGTAAGTTATCCCAATGACGTGAATAACATCGACCTGGCAGAAAACTCCATAGACTCCTATACAGTCAGAACCTTCCGATCCGGCTTAAGCATCAATCTTTATGCATCTTCTAGTCGAGGAGGGTATCATTACAGCTTACCCAACGGCTTCACCACCACCTCTAGCTCAAATCAGACCAACAGTCAGGCAGCAGCTTCCTTGGATATGCACATGAATCTAAGACGGACTGACTTTGCCACGCATTTCACGGAGGATATATTGTCCTCAAAACACGGATCTCAGTATGCTGGGTCAGAAAAAATTTACAGTGGTATGTCACTATCCACAGCAGGTTTGGATCGTACTCACCACTTATCCGATAGTTCCATACGCATCATTGTACAATGGCTTCACGAAAACCCACTACGCTGGCATAATTTCGGCATCAACTGGGTGCATAATTGGATGAGTGCCCTCACTGGTGGCCAGGGAGTAACGGATCTCATGACCCTTATGGGCGTTCGTACTGGCCGACCTCCCACAACCCAACAGCTAAATACCGTCGTAAATCGTCTGTCCAACAACCCACACCAAGTCGGATTTGGTGACTCCAACGTGAATCAAAAAGTGGTCGGTCCTTTCTTTGATTCATCCAAAACCCCAAGCGGGTTTGACTCACCCCTAGCTACCAGCATCTCGATGGCCACCGAAGGACTGAAAAACGTAGGGCTACCTCAGAAAATTATACAAGCGGTCCTTGCAGAGGTAGTCGATGAAGAGACAGGAAAGAAACAAAGCTCAATGACCTTCTTCCTGCCCACTCCCGACGAACATCCCTTCGGCAAAGGTCCCTTTGGCGGAGGAGGTGGTTTTGGTGGTGGGGGAAGTACTCGTATGGTCTTTTAACTCCTAAGCTGATGTGCAGCTAAATTGTATAACACGAAAACGTAAAATTATTGTAGTGCGGGCATCTTGCCCGCCTCGCATATACAAATTAAATACGCAACAGCTTAATATCGCAACTGCCGCAGTGTGATCGCTAATCTTGTAGCGACTGTCTTGAAGTGCGATCGCTCTTGTAGGGAACGCAAGTGATAGCTTAACGCACCGCCACTTTCATAATTAACAGTTACGGCAATTGAAGAGTGCGAGCGTAGCAGCTTTGTAAGGTGTGTAACACATTCTACAAAAACCTTTATTTTCTCACCAAAAAACAGATGTTAGACTTTATTCTCATCACTGGCGATCAAGCCATATTCAACCCCATCTTTGGTAAAGGAATAGTTGTAGTACGTCCTGGTATCTTAACTGGTACTGGGAGAGCTACAGTTAACAAAAAGACTATTTGCATCGATGGCGACGAGAAAAAAGTCATTGTTCCTGGTTGTCCTTACACAAGTCCGCCCTTTGTTATCCCAGGTATGGGAATACTTTCTATTCAATCCTTAGCCGCTAATCAAAAATCCAAAAAAGTTAAATCTAAGGGAAAAGCAGTATTGCTTAAAGGTAATACATTCAAAGCAAAATTTCAGGTAATGGTTCCAGCTACCCAACCAACAATACCACCAGAACCAGACACCACTTTCCAATATTCCGGTACGGGAACTTTTATGACTACTAATTTTAAAGCAAAAGCAACTTAACAAAGCTTATTAGACATGCAGTGTATTGTACTCCTATTTAGACTGCGATCGCCAATCTTATCGTTTACATTGATCTATGCAATTCCCCTTATTACCAGAAAACACAAGTAAATTAGGAATATTTTTATGTCCCACTTTCCCGGTGCGCCGCGTTTATTAAAAGCAACGATTGCCATCCTTGATGCTGTCACCTTTTTACCCAAAGGAGTGATTGTATTGCAATATAATCCTGAAACACTTAGACGCACTTTACAGGTTCGGGGTGCGGGTTCTGAAGGAAGCGATCGCCTAGAAGCTTTGCGTCTAGTTGCACCACCGTTAGAGACTATTCAACTAGAGGCAGAAATTGATGCTACAGATCAACTGGAGTTTCCTACAAAAAATCCAGATACAGTGTTGTTTGGCATATACCCTCAATTAGCAGCCCTAGAAACCCTGATCTATCCTACAAGTAGCCAAATTAAGACAAACAATCAACTCGCCCGTACAGGTGTTTTAGAAATCTTACCAAATGAGGCGGATTTAAGTGTATTTATATGGAGCTTTAATCGTGTGATGCCAGTGCGCCTTTCTGAGTTCAGCATTACCGAAGAAGCATTCGATTCCAAACTAAATCCCATTCGTGCCAAAGTCAGTTTAGGTATGCAAGTATTAAGCACAAATGATTTGAGATTTGACCATAAAGGCAGCAGCTTGTTCAGAGTCTATCACAAGCAAAAAGAGCTTCTAGCTAAGGTAAACACGGCTGCGACTGTTATCAATACAGTTGCTTCTTTCTTATAAACTTGGCTATCTTTAATTATGAATTATTTCATCTGTAAGTTTCTCAAAAATATCTCGGTAAATATAGGTTTTTAGTTGTAAAATAAAAAAGAGTAAAATGTTTACTGAAAGCAGTCGTTACTACGATATAGAAATTGCCAAGTGGCAAACAACATCAAATCAAACTATCAGTTACCTCAGACGCAGATTTTTACCTTCATCACAGAGGTTTGAAATTTTTCAAGAACATCAAGTCAGCGAAGGCGATCGCCTAGATAATATCACTGCAAATTATCTGCATGACCCGGAAGTTTTTTGGCATTTATGCGATGCTAACAACGCGATGCACCCTGATGAATTGACTGCCCAAATTGGTCGGCGACTGCGTATTCCTCTGATCTAAAAAGGTTAACTTATGCCTGACTCAGATATTCGCCTAAAACTCATGATTGGTAGCACCATACCAACACCTGCGCCTTATGAAGTAATAGACGCGCTAATAGACTTAGAAGTGACTCAGCAAGACCGCGATCGCAGTGGTTTTCAAATGACCTTTAGTCTTAGTAAAGAATTAAAAAGCTTTTCAGATTATTGGTTACTTCAAAAAGATATTTTGAATCCTCCCAATCGAGTTGTTATTCAAATCATAGTTAATGTAAAAGTCGGTGTAAGCCGTAGTCTTCAAAGCCCTATATTAATTGATGGCATTATTACCGATCATCAAATTGCACCGAGTAATCAACCAGGGGAATCAAGGCTAACAGTTACTGGTGAAGATATTAGTCTTATGCTCGATCTGGAAGATAAAAATGAAACTTACCTAAACTTATCTGATTCTCAAATTGTTAAGCAAATTTTACAAAAATATAAAGTTAGATATGGGCTGACATTAGATTTACAAGATACTACTAAAGATTTTGCACCAAAAAAAGAAGAACAAATTACCACTCAGCAAAGTACAGACTTACAGTTTATTCAGAAATTAGCTCTACGTAATAGTTTTATTTTTGAAATCAAGCCCGATAAAACCCCTGGAAAAAATATTGCTTATTGGGGTGAGGAAAAAAAGAAAGTTACTCCTTCTCAACCAGCATTATCAATGAATATGGGGGCGTTTACTAATGTAAATTCATCTATAAGTTTCAACTTTAATGCTCTAGAATCTATTAAACCTCAAGCATCAATTAGTGATGAAAAAAGTGGAACATCAATTTCGATTCAGGTTCCTAAATCGCCCGGTCAAGCTTTAGCTAACAAGCCTGCTAAATCATTACGAACAGAAGTGCTACGTTCCACCAATAAACTCGAAAAAATCCTAGCTCAAAAGGAAACCGAATTATTGGCTAGCCGTTCGCAGGAAAATGCCGTAACTGCTAGTGGGGAAGTAGATACTGTTCGCTATGGTTATGTCTTAGAAGTGCGTCAATTGGTGGGAGTGCGGGGTGTGGGAAAAACTTACGGCGGTTATTACTACGTCAAACAAGTAACGCATCGCATCAAGCGTGGCGAATATAAACAAAGTTTTACCTTAAAACGTGAGGGACAAGGTGCAACAATTCAGATGTTAAAAGTATGAACCAACTAAAACTTGATACTAGTGGAAGTATAAATCAACAAAGACCTTCTTTTTACGGCAAATACCGAGGCGTAGTATTTAACAATGATGACCCGTGGAAGATTGGTCGCGTACAGGCAAAAGTGGAAGAAATTTTTGGTAATGACTCCAGTGGTTGGGCATTACCCTGCGTTCCTTATGCAGGCCAAGGAGTTGGGTTATTCCTCATTCCACCCAAAGGTGCTTTAGTGTGGATTGAGTTTGAAAACGGAGATCCAGATTACCCAATTTGGAGTGGCTGCTTTTGGGCAGATGAAAAGGTTCCAAACATAGTACCCGCTAATCCTTATGACCCAGAAACCAAGGTACTTAAAACCGATATTGGCAGGATTGAAATCAATGATAAACAAGGTAAGCAAAGCATAATTATTGAAGCCAAAATCGGGAAACAAACTATGACAATAGTGATGAATAGTTCGGGAATTGAAATCAACAATGGAAACAAGGCCACTGTGAATCTGAATGGTAATAAGGTATCGATTAACAACTTTGATTTGGAAGTAACTTAATGCCAGAATATCTCGTAAATCTGCCCAGGCAAAGGAATGTCATCAACATCGATTTTCCCTTCCATTTCGATATAAACTATCACACCGCCAGCACCAGTGATGAAAATCAACACATCCGCGACTTAATTGAACAACTACTGTTTACTACTCCCGGCGAACGAGTCAATCGCCCAGATTTCGGCAGTGGTGTATTGTCTTTAATTTTTGCACCTAATAGCCCGGAACTAGCAAAAGCTATGGAAATTACTATTCAAGCATCTATTGAGCAATGGTTGGGTGATTTAATCGATCTGCAAACTTTGGAAGTAACAAGCGTTGATTCCAGCCTTTACATAGTGGTGGAGTATTTCGTGCAAAGTTCTGGGGAGACACAAACAGCTACTTTTAGGACGACTATACCATGAATAGCCACACCCTTACTTTCCAAAACGAACAGCGCCGCCAAGAAATCCGTAGGCAAAGAAAAAACGGGCTAGATTATATAGAAGTTAGCGATGATTTGCGATCGC
>CAXUOL010000071.1:0-9668 GCA_964252435.1 uncultured Nostoc sp. | reverse complement strand
ATGATGTTCCTCCTAACAGTTATGAAGTTTTTGAACCGCTAACGCCCTTACCGATTGATCTCTACATCGCTCATAACAAAATCCTATTTTATACTTGGGGCGATGGTTCATGCTGTCTTTCTCATGGTTCCACAAGCGCTACATTAGTAGATGAATTTATACATCCCACAGAGCAAGAGAGGGCAAATTCCTCTTCCCAACTTGAGCATCAGCGAAAATTGCATCTAAAAATTGGTGACATCCTAATTTTTGAAGAAATTAGAAGTCCGAAAACAGGTATCCCAGAAGATGCAGATATGAAGCATCGCCATGCTGTACGCTTGACAAATGTCAAGGCAAGTGTAGACGAACTTTACAATCAGCCAATTGTAGAAATTGAGTGGGGAGAAGAAGACGCATTGACTTTTCCCCTTTGTATTTCGGCAATAGTCCCACCAGATTGTCAGCTAGTTGATATTAGTGTTGCCAGAGGCAATGTGATTCTAGTCGATCATGGACGCACTATTGAACAGGAAGATTTAGGAACTGTACCGGGAAAAGAGATAATTCACGAGTGCGAAGAGGAAGGCGAACCTAGAGAAATTTTAGTAGTTGGCGATCGCTTCCGTCCTACTTTGCAAAAAACGCCTTTAATTTTCAGTCAACCTCTGTCTAGAAAAAACCTCACCCAAGATGCTAAAAGTCTCCTAATTCAAGACCCTCAGCAAGCATTACCCCAAATCCAACTTAGGAGTACTGGAAATCACTCTACTTGGACTCTCCAATACGACCTCATAGACAGCAACAACGAAGATCAACATTTTGTTGTGGAAATGGACAACGATGGACAAGCTCACTTGCGTTTTGGAGACGGTGAATTAGGAATAAAACCAGCACCCAATACTCACTTCCAAGCAACTTACCGGGTAGGTAATGGACTTGCAGGTAATATTAGTGCTGAAGCGATTTCTTATATTGTTTTTCACAATGAACCAATTAGTGGTTCGACATTGCAGCCACACCAGCCCTTAAGCGCTCAAGGTGGGACAGCACCCGAACCTCTATCTCAGGTGAAATTATATGCACCGCACCTATCTCACAAAAAATTAGAGCGTGCCATTACTGCTGATGACTACGCACAATTAGTAATGCAACATTTCCCAACAAAAGTTCAACAAGCAACAGCCACCTTACGCTGGACGGGCAGTGGGTATGAAGTCTGGGTGACAGTAGATCCCTTCAACAAAGAAACGGTAGATTGCAAATTACTGGAAAATATTACCACAGACCTAGAAAAATATCGTCGCATTGGTCATGATGTCATCGTTCAACGAGCAGCATACGTCTGTTTAGATATAGCGATGAGAGTTGATGTCAAATTTGACTATTTGCGCGGTCATGTCAAAGCTGCTTTACTGGATATTTTCAGTAACCGGATTTTACCTGATGGTCGGCGTGGTTTTTTCCATCCCGATAACTTGACTTTTGGGCAAGGAATTGCATTAAGTCAGATTGTAGCTCAAGCTTATAGTGTTCCAGGCGTTGAAAGCGTCTCTATAACTAAGCTAGAACGTCTTTTTGCAGGTGACAATCAGGAGATTGAAGCAGGTTTTTTACCCATTGGTTCTTCGGAAATTGCCCGACTCGACAACAACCCCAACTTCCCCGAAAACGGTAAATTTACACTCGATTTGCGAGGTGGCAGATGAAATTAAGTTGTAGCTGTAACTGTCATAACTATAAACCAAGCGATCGCTCTAGTTGTGGTTGCTGTGAAGGTATCGAAATTATCACTCCCACATCAGTAGCAAATCAACCTGGTTTTTCTACCCTAGCTTATCGAGTCGGAACCCATGCTAGCTTTTTAGAAACAATGAAAGCGCGTTTGGGTGAGAGCAAGTTTCCCTCACTCAAACATCTAAAAACCCGCGATCCTCAAGACACGTCTTTAGCTCTACTAGATGCTTGGGCTACTGTCGCAGACGTTCTAACATTTTATCAGGAACGCATAGCCAATGAAGGTTACTTACGTACTGCGATTGAGCGGCGTTCCTTAGTAGAATTAGCTCGATTAGTAGACTATGCACATAGTCCCGGTGTTAGCGCCAGCGTTTATTTAGCTTTTACCCTAGAAGATGGTTACAATTTGGAAATTCCTGTTGGTTTGAGTAGCCAGAGTATACCTGATTCTGACGAATCGCCGGAATTTTTTGAAACATCCGAAAAACTGCGAGCTTATGCCCAGTTGAATCAACTCAAGCCCCGGATGAGTCAACCACAACAAGTTAATTCAACAACCGTTACCGAAATTGATAAGATTTATTTAGATGGTATAAATGCGAATCTCAAACCTAACGATCCACTTTTACTGATCTTTGGTGATGCTAAACAATTCATTCGCAAAATTCAAGTTATTGAGCCTCAACTAGAGGAAAACCGGACAAAAATTACATTACAATTACCACCAAAAGTTACACCAAAATTAACTAATAAAAATTCAGTAAATACAATAGAACAAAGAATAAAAAAATTAATCAAACTGCCATCCTTACAACCTACCAATGCTCTAGAACTTGAGCGGACAAAACAACAGATTTTCTCTCCCGAAAATATTGATATGAATTTTCGGTTAATTAATAATACTTTAAATCCCGCTTCAAACACAGCAATATATCAAATTTTAACCAACAATAAAATTAATTCTGCTAATCAGTTAAATCGAATTGAGTTTTTAGGAATCAAAGCTGCACCTTTCGGACATGACGTAGCTTTGAAGCCGATTTTTGACCAGCAAAGGCGAATTGAAAAATATGAGGAATGGCAAATTGCAGATGTAAATGAGTCAACATCAAGCTCCTCTAGCACATTACCATCAGAATTACGAAATATCTTAGCCTTAGATGCTCAATATGATGGAATTACACCTGGAAGTTACCTAGCGATTGAACGTGTAGATGTTAATGAAATTGAGATTTATCAAGTAATAAAAGTTGAAAATATCTCTAAAATTGCCTATAACATAGTAGGAAGAATTACCCAACTTACTTTAGATAAGCCTTGGTTAAAAGAACAGGATATATCTTTAGATGTCATGCGTAAAACCACAGTGTATCTCAAGAGTGAAGATTTGAATTTGGTGGAAAAACCAATTGACCTGAAAGATGCACCAAGCGCTCAAAATTATATATCTGACCAGATGGAAATTGAATTAGACAATCTCTACGAAAATCTCCAACCTGGACGTTGGTTAATTATCTCCGGTGAACGCAGTGATATATCTGATGTCAACGGTGTCTGGGCTAGCGAAGTTGTTATGTTAGCTGGGGTGAGACAAGATATATGTGCGAATTTATCCAATGACAAACCCCATACATTCCTGAAATTTGCTAGCCCTTTAGCTTATTCTTACAAACGAGAGACTGTTACTATCTATGGCAACGTAGTCAAAGCCACTCATGGCGAGACTCATACTGAAATACTGGGCAGTGGTGATGGTACTAAAGCAAATCAACAATTTACTCTATCACTACCGCCCCTTAGCTATCTACCAGCACCTATCCCTAGTGGTGTTGCTAGCACTTTAGAAGTATATGTTAATGATGTCCGTTGGCAAGAAGTAGAAAATTTGATTGACTTAAGTCCAACAGACCGCGCTTATGTCACCCACACTGATAGCGATGGCAATACAACTATTATCTTTGGCAATGGTGAACATGGAGCTAGGTTGCCTAGTGGGATTGAAAATGTCAAAGCAATCTACCGCGCTGGCACTGGTAAAAGTGGTAATGTTGCAGCAGAAAAAATTACGCAACTGGCAATGCAACCTCTAGGTTTGAGTGGCGTACTCAACCCCATAGCAGCAACAGGAGGCGCAGACCCAGAAAGCGATTATGAAATACGCCGCAATGCACCCGTTGGCATAACATCTCTCAACCGTGCAGTTTCCGTGCAGGACTATGCCAATTTTGCGCGTACTTTTACTGGAATTGGCAAATCAAATGCTCAACGTCTTTCAAATGGTTCGGAGCAAATTCTGCACATTACCATCGCTGGGGCTGATGATATTTATATTGATAGAAATTCAGATTTATATCGCAGTTTTGTGCAAGCATTATACCAGTTTGGCGACCCCTATCAGTCACTACAAATAGATATGCGGGAACTAATGCTGTTAATTATCAGCGCCAATGTGCGAATTTTAGCAAATTATCAATGGTCATTTGTAGCAAAGGAAATTCGCACTGCTTTATTCGATAAATTTAGCTTTGAAAATCAGGAACTAGGAGAAAATGTTGTCCTCAGTGGAGTTATCAGCACGATTCAACAAGTACCTGGCGTAGACTACGTGGATGTAGATATTTTAGATAGCGTTTCCGAAACTGAAGCCCAAAATCCAGACATTTTAAATACCAAACTTCAAGAACTGGCAAAAGTAGGCAGTACTCGTGGAAATGGACAACCAAAACAATGGATTCCTGTAAACTTGGCTGTTTTTGATTCAACAATAAATCAACTTTTCCCGGCTCAATTAGCTATTCTCAACCCGAAAGTACCAGATACACTAATTCTGAAGGAGTTGAAATCATGAGCAATTCCCCAGACCGTCTTTATGAACTGTTGCCAGCCGTTTACCGCATACGTGATGCAGAACTTAGCTATCCCCTACGGGATTTATTACGTGTCATTGCTGAACAAGTAGATATTGTTGAAGCAGATATTACTCAACTCTATGAGAACTGGTTTATTGAAACTTGCCAAGATTGGGTAGTACCATACATTGGTGATTTAATTGGTTATCAAAGCGTTCATAGTTCTGGTACAGAACAGCAAGATAACAAGATTTTAAATCCTCGTCGGGAAGTAGCAAATACTATTCGCTATCGACGGCGCAAGGGGACGCTAGCTTTGTTGGAATTGCTGGCTGATAAAATAGCTGGCTGGCCGATACGAGTTGTAGAATTTGATCGGCTAGTTAGCAAAACACAGCATATCAATCACCTGCGTTCGTCAACCTCAACAACATTAAATCTGCGTCAGGTGGATGGAATCACAAAGTTAAATAGCCCATTCGATGAATTAGCTCATACAGTAGATATCCACCATATTTCTTCACAAGAGCAACTTGGAAAGTATAATACTCCAAATATTGGTATTTTTGTTTGGCGATTAAAAGCTTATTCTATGACTGTCACACCAGCTTTTTGTTTGGAAGAAGTTAGCTCTAACTGCTACACATTTAGTATTACGGGTAATGACACTCCGCTTTACACTCGTCCCCAATTAGCAAAAGATGCAACCCAAATTGATTGCGAATTAAATTTACCTATTCCCATTCAACGGCAAGTTTTGCAATCTCACAAAAGCGATTATTTTGATTCAAACCCAAATCCAGAAGAATTTACCAAAAGTTTGCAAGTCTGGAAAGGTGTTGGCTCAAAACTACATCTAATCTCTCCAGAGCAAATTATTATTGCCGATCTGGGCGATTGGAATTATCAACTAGAGCAAGACTATATAGCAGTTGATCCAGAATTAGGCCGAATGATTTTTCCGATCCGCCAGTTACCAAAAAATGGTGTTTGGGTTTCTTATCATTATGGTTTCAGTGCTGATATTGGTGGTGGCGAATATGACCGAACTTTGTTAGATTCTACAGCACATTTCTTACTTGATGTTGGTGATATTCAAGAGCCAGCAATTTTTAGCTCACAACAAGATGCTTCTGCATTATCCGAGTTTTTGCGATCGCAATTGTCCAGTGATACCCAAAGGCTTTTGGATGCCTACACCAGTCCTCCTCCCGAACCAGCTTTAATTGCAGCTTTGCTTCCAGAGCTAAATCAACTACTTTTAGGTAAAAGCCTTTATGATGAACAACGTTTTGCATCTATCACCTTGACTGCCAAAACTAAACGTTTGGTTCAGCAAAATCTCCAAGGTAAAGAACTGATTCGCTGTAATCGTTTGCTATTAGAAGAAGCTTTTCCATCTCAAATCAGAAAGCATTATGCTCATTACAGCGTCAGTCAAACTTCACGAGGGTATTATCAAACTATTACTGAAGCAATCTTACAGTGGCAACGAGACAAACCCCATAATGCTGTAATTGAAATTATTGATAGTGGCGTTTATGTAGAACGAATTAATATTGAACTGGAACAAAACCAAAGTCTGCAATTACGTGCAGCTAACCACAAGCGTCCGGTGATACGTATTCTAGATTGGAGAACTTCTTTGGGTGACGCTTTAAATGTCACAGTAGAGTCAGGAAGTTGCTTTGTTCTCGATGGTTTATTGATTACTGGTCGGGGAATGCATATAGAAGGTAATCCCACTCAATTTGCAGATTATTCTACATCTATTGTGCAAAAACCAGCTGCGATTATTATCCGTCATTCTACATTAGTCCCCGGTTGGTCATTACATTGTGACTGTGAACCCCGACGTTCTAGTGAGCCAAGTTTGGAGTTATTTAATATCAATGCGTGCGTAACGATTGAACACAGTATTATTGGCTCCATTCAGGTTAACCAAGATGAGGTAGAGACTGACCCTTTACCCATAAATATTAGCGATAGCATTATAGATGCTATCAGTATAGAAGGTGAAGCGATCGGTGCAGTAGGTTATTCTATAGCCCATGTGCGGTTGACTATTGCACGTTGCACAGTCTTTGGTCAGATTCAAGTACATGCAATTGATTTAGCAGAAAACAGTATTTTTAACGGCATTATATTCGTTGCTCGTCGCCAACAAGGTTGTATCCGTTTCTGCTACGTGATGCCTACCTCACGCACACCACGTCGGTATAATTGTCAACCTGATTTAGTCGAGCAGATGGTTAAACAAAAAACAGAACTACAGCCAGAACAAACAGAGGCGGAACAACTTATCGTTAGATACCGCGTACAACCTCAATTCAACAGTATACGTTATGGCACACCTACTTATTGTCAGTTAGCGTCAACCTGTGCTGAAGAAATTAAACGTGGCGCTGATGATGAATCAGAAATGGGTGCTTTTCACAATCTATATCAGCCTCAAAAAGAGGCTAACCTACGCATCCGTTTAGATGAATATACACCCGCTAATACTGAAATTGGCATTATTTACGCTAGCTAAAGAGGATTTTATGCAAGGAGAATTTAGAGGCGATTTTACTCGTGATACCTACGACAAAAGCAAGCACTTCCTTCGAGTATTGATGCAACAAGGTAGAGTGCAATTAGATGCAGACTTCAACGAACAGACATCAATTTTACTAAATCGCCTGCAAAATTTAGCCAAAGATATATTTGGACTACAAGGTGGCCCAGAGCAGAATTGTGGCTTTGAATTTATCGCCACGGACGAGCAAATTAATAATATTAACAATCTCAGTGAGGAAAAAAAACAAGAACTAAAGCAACTACTCCAATCTGAAAAGTATTTAATTGGCAAAGGCAACTATTATGTAGATGGTATACTTTGTGAAAATGAGGAACTTGTATCTTATCCTCATCAGCCAGATTTTACGCCGGAAGCCACAGATACTTGTAAAGTTCAATTAAATGGAGCAGCATATCTTGCTTATCTTGATGTTTGGGAACGACAGATAACACCGATTGAAGATCGTGACGATCGCAAAATTAATATTCGTGAAGTTGCTTTAGGGGGAGCAGATACAGCAATTCGCTCTAAGTTAGTTTGGCAAGTCAAGCTCAAACAATTAAAAGATAATCAAGATATTGAAACGGTTGCCAAACAAGTTAGTAAGGATCGTGATTATTTTCAGAGTGTGCTAGGTCAAGAATTATTGAAGCCTGGAAAAGGCGAAATTATTGCCAGAATTACAAAGCCTAGTTCTAGAATAAACGATCCATGTGTTATTCCGTTTAATTCCAAATTTCGTGGTGCTGAAAACCATCTTTATCGGGCGGAAATTTTTAGAGTTTCTACTGCTAAAAACACTAATCAACTATCATTTGTTTGGTCACGCGAGAATAGCTCAATTGTTTTTCCTATTGTGACATCTACTGAGAAAAATTCCTCAGTACTTGTATTCAAGCTAGAACATTTAGGAAAAGACAAAAATTCTAGTTTATCAGCAGGTGATTGGGTTGAAATCATCAATGATGATTATATACTTGGAGATAGCGATCGCCAACTACTAAAAGTTGAGCAAGTGGATCGCATTGAGAATCAAGTAATTCTCTCAGGAGATAGCAAGAGCAACACATTGCTTCCAGAAAAGCACCCTCTATTACGCCGTTGGGACTCTAAAGAAGTCAAAGTAAATTTATCTGAAGAGGGGAATAAATGGTTTCCCCTTGAAGATGGAATTGAGATTCAATTTAAAGCAGATACTCAGAATAACTTTTATCAGGTAGGTGATTATTGGTTAATTCCTGTCCGAACAGCTACTGGCAATGTAGAATGGCCTAAACAAAAAAACAAAGAAGGAAAATTAGAGCCTCAACCTCAACCACCGCATGGTATAGCGCATTATTATGCACCTCTAGCAGTATTTTTAGGTAATCCTAATAATGTAACAGTTTATGATTGCCGAAGAAAGATTGGTAGTCAAGAAAGCACTATATCACCTATAAGTAATAAAGATAATAATCCTATACTAGCGAATTCTCAGGAAAATCCTGCAACACCTATTAATCAAAAAGAAACCACTACACAAGCAATAACAGAATTCAATCGCATAATCAATGCTAGTTGGCATCACGATCAAGTTTTAGAAGCTACTATTGCAGAAACACAGGAAAATTCTAACAATGTTACAGAGGATCAATTATTTAATTTAAAATCTCAGAGTTTAAGAAATTTGTTTACTAAACTAGGTCTAGTAATTCAGTTTCAAAAACCAGTAAGAATTGATAGTTTACATAAAAGTAGTATATCTGTTTTAGCTCATACGGATAATGTATTGAAAGGTGAAGTATTTTATATATTGCCAATGAAAGTTGAGCCAGTTCAAGTTACGAAAACTGAAATAAAATTTATCCGTTGGGCAATGGGCAATGATATATTAGATAGTAATATCAATCTAATTACAGAAGTTGAACCTTTGACAAGTGAAAATACTGCTTACACAGAAGCTGTTAGATTAATTACGCCTGATGATTGGTCGCAAAAAGCTGTCTTTCACCAAAGTAATATCTATCAGTTTACTGTCTCATTGCATGGCGACTGGATTATGAATGAGGAACCATTATTTGATAGCGAAAAATTTAATTTACAAGGAGATTTAAATAAAGGGATGATTCCTGATGGATTACGTCAGCAATTTCAAGAAAAAGGAATTTCCCTTTCCCCAAATATTATTTTGTTTACGGAAAAAGAAAATTTAAAATGGCGGTTAGTCGATGGAGGTAAAATTTACATTCTTAAACTAGATAACAATAAATTAACAGTTAGCAAGATTCAGGCATTGGATGGTAACAATATTTGGCCTGGTGTTCCTGAGCGATTTAGTGGAAATGGCTCTGAAGGAGGTGACTGGGTAAGTATTATTCATATCAAAACTTGACTTGCAGAAATTGGCGCGAATGCAAGAATAAGACGGGATATTTAGAGAGTTCAAGCGCTCATCTGATGCTATTCTAGGAAACGTTTAAAACGAACCCAACACATCAGGCAATACCTGTGCCAAAAAAAGAGTATGAAGGGAGAGGGCTAATGTAGTAGAGTTATTGTCT
>CAXUOL010000070.1:0-15916 GCA_964252435.1 uncultured Nostoc sp. | reverse complement strand
TGTAAATTGATTCCAGGTAGACGTGGCAACTGGCCCATGAAAAGTAATCATTTGACTACGGGCATTAATTGCTAACAACAGCGTCGTAATATCGCTGTACCCGATGATAATTTTCGGATGGGAGCGGATTAGCGAGTAGTTGAGTAGGGGTAAAATGCGATTACAACCCCAACCACCACGCATGGGAATAATTGCTTTTATGGTGCGATCGCTAAACATCAAGTTTACATCATCAGCGCGATCGGTATCTTTACCCGCTAAATAGCCGTAACGGTCTAAAATATGCTTCCCCAGCTTGACTTTTAACCCTAACTGTGAGATTAATTGCTGCGCTGCTTCGATGTCTTTAGCATCAACGATACCCGCAGGGGAAATCAATCCTACTGTATCGCCAGCTTGCAGATGGGGCGGCTTGCGGCTGGTGTTTGGAGATGGCTTACCTTGGGCGGTAAATGATGGTATCTGGGTAGCTAAGGTAGCAAGTCCACAGATTGTGAGAAATTCCCGACGTTTGATAGTCATAACCATTGAGTTGGGCACTAAGGACTGTTTTCGTAATACCCAGTACCTAGTTTTGTAAAGAGTAGTTATAGCAAGCATAAATCATTCAACAACAAGACTCTTGACTTATTGAATAAGTCAGGAGTCTCAAGCTTTCGATTTTCAAAAATCAAATAACATTCCTTTCCTATAGAAGAAAATTTCGATGTTCTTGCTGACTGCTTAAAACTTTGATAGGAATTTCAATTTTAAATTCTGTTCCCTTCCCTAATGCAGAGATACAACTAAGCTTACCCTGATGCTTTTCAACAATAATCTGATAACTGATTGATAACCCTAAGCCAGTTCCTTGTCCAACAGGTTTAGTAGTGAAGAAAGGATCAAATATGTGTTCCTTAACCTCTGAATTAATACCACTTCCATTATCTTTGATACTAATCACAACCGTCTCTTTGTCTATAAGCAAAGTCTTAATTTTAATAGTTGGTATCTGATTTTTAGACTGCCAATGTTGCAGATTATTCTCTTTTAAAGCATAAATTGCGTTATTGAGAATATTCAGAAAAACTTGATTTAACTGGTTGACATAACAACTAACCTTGGGCAGTTGGTCATACTCCTTAACTATCTGGATATCAGGTAATTTATTGGGTAGTGTCAACTGATGATTAAGAATCATTAATGTATTATCTATACCTTCATGAATATCTACAGGTTTCATTTTGGCTTCATCTAGCCGTGAGAAGTTCCGTAAGCCCAGAACAATTTCTGTAATTCGCTCGCTACCTACTGTCATAGATGCCATTAACTTAGGTAAGTCACCACACAAGTACTCTAGATCAATAGTTTTTATTTTGGCTGCTATGGTAGGATTAAACTGGGGATATTGCTCTTGATAAACTGCAATTAAATCTAGTAAATCATTGATATACTGATTTGCATATCCGAGATTACCAGCTATAAAACTAATGGGATTGTTAATTTCATGAGCAACTCCTGCTACCATTTGTCCTAAACTCGACATTTTTTCACTGTGAACTAGTTGAGCTTGTGTCTCTTGTAAGTCAAGCAGAGTTTTTCTTAATTCAGCTGTTCGTTCTGCAACTTTTTGTTCTAACTCGTTGTTAGCCTTTTGCAAAGCTTCTGCGGCTCTGACGGTTTCTGTTGCAATACTAGCAATATGGGTGGCTATTTTCAGAATTTCTAGATGATGCGGAGTAGGATGACAGGGAAATTTATGAGATATAGCAAATGTCCCTAAAACTTCACCAGTTTGTGAAGTAAAGGGTGATGACCAACAAGCTTTAATATTGTAACTCAAAGCGAAATCTCGAAAATCAGCCCATAAAGGATCAGTAGCAATATCATTAGCAAATACTGAATCTCCTCTATAAGCAGCAGTACCACAAGAACCACGACATTCACCAATCATCAAACCATCAACACCCTTAGCAAATTCTTGTGGTAAAGTTGGTGCTGCTCCCGATCGCAGTTGTTGATTTTCTTTATCTACAACTAAAATTGAGCAATACGCTCCTGGTAATTCTTGCTCTAGCAAAATACAAAGGTTATTAAAAATTTCATATAGGTTAGCTCCAAATGTAACTTGTTCTAAAATTTGGCTTTGGGTGTACATTAACGCTTCTGAACGCTTGCGTTCAATCGCTGTTGCTAAGATATGAGTTACAGATTGTAAAAAATAAATATCGTCTGGAGAAAAATCCCTCGCCTCGGTAGCATATACTTCTAGGAAACCTAACGGTTTCCTCTCACCAGGAATTAGCACACTTAAACCAGCAACGCTATCTTCAGGATAAGGAATAGTTAAATGATCTATCTGACAATATAACGTGTTGAATTTAATAATTGGCTGAGTATTCTCAAACAATTTTTGTAGTTGCTGATTAGTTTTTATATTAATCTCATTAGAGTCTGTTTCTAACGGATTCTCCCCAATGCTAGCTACTTTACGCAAAGAATTACTATCTGAAAGTACTTGCCAAATTAGACTGTATTTGATGTTTAGTATTTGAGCTACCAAAATAACTGTATCTTGGAACAAATACGACAATTCAATTCCTGAAAGTGCTTTTCTCCCTAGTGCATTAACTGCGGCTTGATAGCTGAAACTCATTGATGGATTATCAGCCTTATACCAGTTATTATTTGACTCAGTTGTTTTGCTAGATACCTCTAAATTTAAGTTCATAAACAAAAGCTCATTTTATGTGTGTCTCTAATAATCCCCTAAAAAAATTTTAAATTCAACCTGCTATTAATAAATTTAAGAAAAGTAGAATTTTTATAAATCAAAGATAAAGTAGGGGCAGCCAAAATATATTTAAATTGTTAAATATATTTATTCCTACGTATTATCTCCTAATCTTTTTCAAAAACTCAACCTAATTATTATATAAAATCAGTATTACCAATTACAGGCAAAATATTGTCAGATAATTACATTGCCTGTAAGCAATTATTAATACTAGAAGCTGCTGAATTATATGCTGTAATATTTTCTTCAACAATATTTAGTAATCGGCGATTATTCGCAATTTTTTCTTCAGCTTCTTGTTCTAATGTTTTCTCTAAATAAGCACGCGCCTGTAGGTATTGCTCCAAAATCTCATCTGCTTGCTGATTTGCCATTGATATCAATTGAGTTTTCAGTGTTTGATATTACTACCACGACGGGCATATCCAGCAGCTTCCTTAAGGTTAGAAAAGTTAAATTGCTCCATTCAATATGTAGCATTCTTAACCGTGTTGATGCGATCGCTTTTTGCTATATATCCCTCTAGCAACAACATTAACGCCTTCACCTGTTTTGCACGGCTGGTTTTGGTAGTGGCGGTCTATTTGCAACTCTGACTGGTGCGCCAACTTTGAGTGCATCAGATTTTGTCGTGCAAGTTTAGATGCTATTTTCAGGTAAATATACCATGTGGTAGGGGCACAGCAATACTCATTGCAACTTAGCGTCAAAGCCAGCCTAAAACTAGCTTTTAGCTTAAGTTGACACCAATGAGCAATGCTGTACCCCTACGACAACTGAATTCTGACCGGAGTTTCGGAGTCTCCGGCTCCGCTTCTGAGTTCTGAATTCTTTTAATACAATCGCATAGATGATATTTTTACCTCTTTTGAGGTACTAATACAGGTAGTTTACGGGCATTGGCTGCAAATTTAGCGTGTTGTCCAACAGTCAAAACATTAAACTGACTGGATATAATTTCTAAACTTTTGTTCACTATTGCCAGCTTTTTGTAAGTAGGGACACTCATACCTGGAAAGAATGAGAGTTCTGGCACATCTTCTTGACTTACAAAGTCTGTAGGATGAAGTAGCAAAGAAGGCTGGACACGTGTAACTTTACACAGCCACAGGGCAATTCGCAGGTAGAGTAACGCCACTTCCGAAGAAAATGTACTTAGAAACATTATGTAACTGAAGTGAATTGGCACTTTAAAAATTGGCATGGTGGTAACGGGAATCTCAGTCAGTTTATCCTTATCTAGTTGCCACTGGTAAGGTTTTAGAGGCTGCAAACCCTCTTTAAAACCGCCAAACAGCGCTTCTCGTTTTTTACGTTCTTCCTTGCTCAATTTACAAGTTATTAAATAATATGCTCGTGCTATAGGCCCCAAAAATGTGGGAAAAGTCGAAGCATCATATTCGTATCCTCGTCGTGCTAAGACTTTCAATACTGCTGGAGAAAAACTGTATCCTGGCCCCCGAAAGCCGATAGGATGTTGATGAGTGACGCGTTTGATATGTTCTTCGGCGAGCGCCACCTCTTCTTCAATCTCATTCTCTGAATACAGATGTAGCCAAGGATCGTGATAGAATGAATGGTTGCCAATTTCGTGACCAGCACTAGCGATCGCTTGTATTGCCTTAGTATTCTTTTCTAGCGCTGCATCCTGACCGACAATGAATACTGTGATTGTCAAATCCCATTGCGTGAGAATATCTAAGAAACGAGGTACTGCAATATCCAGGTAAGAAGGATAAGTCTCCCAACCCGGAGCGCCCTGATTTTTTAAATAAGACCAAATATTATCCAAATCTAAAGAAAGACTGGCTATTGGCTTGTTTCCTTTTTGCTTTGTTTTCATTATGAGCTAAATTATTTGAACAATTTTAAGCGTCAATTATAGTCTAGGGTTTGGATTTTATTGGTCAAGTTTCATAGTTCGACTAGGGCTGATACCGTTTCACCATAAATTTGATACAGATGGCAAGCAGGGGAAGCAGGGGGAGTAGGGAAGGCAGGGGAAGCAAGAAACGTGATTTGTATCAAAAATTTAGTGAAATGGTATGAGTTTAGGGGAAACCTCAAGCTAGTAGTCTGGCAACCTAACTTTGAGAGGTAATAGAACGAACCACGAACGCGAGTGCGTCTCGCAGAGAAGACGCGTTCACGAAGTGTCTCGTTCGTGCAGCGTCTCCGACAGGAGAAGAGAAGTACACGTTCGCGCAGCGTCTCGTTGGCGCAGCCTCTCGTAGAGAAGAGAAGAAAGAAGAAAAGAAGAGAAATTAAATAGTTGATTCACCAAGCATTGTTGGCTTGACGGACTACTAGAATATTTGCGGCTCCTAATTTTCAAAATAAAAAGTTACTTTAAGAGCAGTATTTCGTAGGCATCGCCCGTCATATCATGTCTGCTTGATTACTTATTAAACCCGAAGAACCCTACCCCGCCAAAGCTACGCTTTGTCTCCCTGCCCCTAATCCCCAGAGGGGGCACTGAGTTCCCCGATGCTTTGGCTACAGTGTACACACAAGTACTTCAAAATCAAGATACATATAAACTTACATAAGTAGATTTTAGCGTAGGCGTAGCCCGCACTTCTCTACGAGACGCTGCGCGAACGACTTAGCTCAGTGACCATCGCAGACATCGCGCTAGATATAGAAGTTATTAATGATTTTGATGCTCAATTTCTCTCATGACTTCCAATTAAAAGCAATTAAACAAAAATTTCTTCCACATCCTAGATATTAATTTGCTGCCTCTGGGTCAAACACATTGCAATTCCCTTTTCGTAGTAAGCTGCCTCATTAATAAAAATCGGCCAAACAGTAGATGCACCTTCATAAACAATTGTTTGATCGTCAAAAGTTATAAAAAGTGGATCTCCTGGATTCAAGGCTTGATAATCCTTATCCTGAAGCTCTGGATGAATCATTCCAAAGATTGTACCATCCGGTTTTTTTGGGTAGTCTACAACTGATAAATGGTCATAGAGAATCAACGTTTCATTATTTGATGGAATTTTACCCTGGTTAAACTGTTCTAGGTAGTCCAGAAGGGCATGAATGAGTTCCTCTGTTTGTTGGAACAGCCTTGCTTTTAAGATACCTTGGGCAATTGGGCCAACCTCGAATGCAAAGCCGAATTCGCACAAAGAATTTACAAATGGGTTTTCTGCAATTGATTTAAAAGAGCAGCGATAAACTCTAACCAAAGGATTAAGCTGGCTTAGATAAGCAGCCAATTTCAAGTTTAAGGGATGACTGTTATCAAGAATAATTGTCAGACCCATATTAGCTGTACTGCTGTGCAAGTCTAAGATGAAATCTACTTGTTTATCCCCATTTGATACTAGGGTATTCTGAATTAATTTAGCTTGCAAATCTTCGTAACTATTCAAAGTCGGATCTTGTAAATCTTGCTTGAGAAAACAGCGATTTAAATCTTTCTCTACATATCGTCTCCCGACGGCAAAAGCGTTGGGATTTGCTAACAGAGTGACTGTCTCAAAACTTGATCTAGTAATTAAATCGGGAAACTGGGCAAATTTCTGGATTAGGTAGGCTCCTGTAAACTCATTGCCATGAGTGCCACCGACAATTGCAACTCGATTAATCTGATTCATGAAGCATTCACTTTGCCAATGCGATCGCGATCGTGTGGTTGATTAAGATAGGACATATCAGGACCATTGGGAATAATGCCGCCGGGGTTGAGTGGGAAAAGATTCCCGTAGTAGTCCTGCTTCACAGTTTCTACGTCGCAAGTGTCAGCTACACCCGGAAGCTGATACAAATCGCGCAGATAAGCTCCGAGATTCTGATAGTCTCGAATTCGCTGCTTATTACATTTAAACAGCCCATAGTAGGCACTATCAAACCGAAATAATGTTGTGAATAAGCGCACATCTGCAAGTGTCAGATGTTCACCGCAGAGATAGCGATTAGTCTGCAATGCAAGTTCAATCTCATCAAGAGTTGCGAACAGTTCATTACAGGCTTGATTGTATGCTTCTTGAGTCTGGGCAAAGCCACAGCGATATACACCGTTATTTACGGCGTGATAAATCTTTTCATTCCACCAGTCAATTTTCTCTTTAAGTTCTTCTGGGTAAAGATTTAGCGTCGGATTGTTAGCGAACTCGTTAAACTCAGAATTCAGCATGACAATAATCTCTGAACTCTCATTATTGACAATGGTTTTTGTTTGGTTATCCCATAGTACTGGCACTGTAGAGCGTCCATTGTAGCCGGGTTCTGCCTTCTGATAAAATTCAGCCAGTGTGCGACAACCTTCTTCTTCTTGGTTGAATATCCAACCGCCTTCAATGGGAGAAGGAGAGACGATACATACTGATATTACCGCTTCAAGTTTTTTGAGCGATCGCACAACCAAGGTTCGGTGTGCCCAAGGACAGCCCAGCCCAACATAGAGTTTGTAGCGCCCCGTTGCTGGTGGGTGTGGATTCCCTGATTCTGTGCCGATGAACTTGCGAAACTGGCTATTAGGACGAATATATGCTCCTGACTGATTGCGAGGAGCAAGATTTGACATCATTATCTGCCACATACTCGTCCAGACAAATTTTCCCAGCCAGATAATCAGCTTGGGAGGAAGCGACTTGCCTTTCTTCTTGGGGGGATTTTTATCGTCATCCATTGGAGTTGAGTTAGTCATGGCGACAATTTTGCTTTAGGAGCGATTGACGTTACTGCTGTATATGCTGTTAAATTTATAGTCCGTAGGTTTTCATACTTACACACACTTTGAGATTTCTTACTTTAACTCTACTACGCTTTGCCTGAACTGTTGGATCTGTAAGACAACATTGTGGACACTGATATCGCCTTCACGGCAACTTATAAGCTAGCGATCGCTTCTTTTTAAGAATAGTTTATTCTGTTTCAGAATCTCTATCTACTTTGTAAGCCTGTAATAAATATTCTCCATTGAAGTGAATGAGATGAGTAGAATCTTCCGCAACCCAAACATCGGTTTCCCAAGCAATTTCAGCCAAATACTCTACCATCGCTTTCCGACTTAAAAAAGTTGTTACCATTACAAGAGGGATTTTTATATCAGCAAAGATAATTTCAAGTTCTTTCTTCCGTTTAGGGTTAATTGGCCCATGAGAAGTTACAGCTTCAATTAAAACTAGCCAATCATTTTTTAGATGATGGATAATCACATCAGGCATTTTACCATGAGAATCGATAGTAACACCTAAATCTTTCAATGCCACTTCATTAAAATGTGCGAATTTTTCATCTGTATCACCAACATAAATCAGTTTTCCTCCAGGTGTAAAACGGTCTGCAAATTCATTAATAATCTTTTCAATCAGAATATTTTGACCACCTGGCGATAAAGTTTTCAACTTTCCTTCAATCACAATAGGGATACGTGATAGTTCCCGCTCCTGAGCATATCGTTTTTTCAAAGTTTCAACTGAAGCAAGGTAAGTACGAATGCTCTTTTTCCATTCAGTACTTCCATAAGTACGTAAGAATTCAAGCGCACTTTCTTCAATTTGATACACTGTTTTCGGACTGTTAACGGGGCGTTCAGGAGCATCTGGATTTGCAATTATCAAAGCTGCATCTAAGAATTGATGGATTGTTTGGCGGCGAACAGTTTCCCGCGTATTAGGTTTATATGTTTTGCCATATTGCTGTGCCATAAATTCCATCATTGGCGTAATTCCGATTAGGGGAGATGTAGCAGCTTTCCAAGGAACACTCGGTTTTAAGTTAAGTAGAGCCAGCAGGGTTAAGGCTGAACGCTCATTAAGTTGTGCCCGTGGAAGTCCAAGTTCAATTAGAATTTGTAGTGCTTCATCAATACGGATTTTAATTATTAAGGGGTTATTTTCAGACTGATTGCTCATACTCAGTAACTCTTGTTGCAAAAGTTCATCAATTTCTTTCTGTGATGGAAAATGCTCAGTAATATATAGCCCTACAGTCATTAGTTGTGCTATTGTCGGATATTTTAAATTTCGTAAATCGGTTGCATTAACCTGAGTATGTCCATTAAACAACCGAAAAAATGCGTCAACGAGGCTAGAGTTAAGATAAGCAGCAAGACCACGTGCTAGGGTAAGATTAAGCCCTCTTCCGTTCTTGTGAAAATAATTCAGGTGATTTTCAAAGCCTACCCAAGAACAATTAATTTGGTTAGCATCATATACAACAGCAACAACTCGTTTTTTTTCCTCTTTGGAGGAGAATCTTTTAGTCAAAACATAATGTTCATTTGGTACTAAAAGAGACACAGTTTGTTCTGCATATACCAGAGCTTGGTGTTTTTTAGTTACCTTGGGATACTCAACATATCCTCCTGAGAAATTTAATGGATAAATCAAGGGAACAGTATTTTTGTCTGGTATTAAACACAGATATTCTTTAGCACGAAAATCTACAACACGTCCCGTTGATACAGTTAATTCTAAGTCTTTTAATGTACAGGTAAAATTAGCCATTTTTTCAATGACTTGCTGACTTAATATATCGGGGATAATGTGGATAAATTGTTGCGAGTCGTTGGGAAGAACTATCTCTGTATAAGCTAAGGAATTTGACAAAATAAAATCATCATCAGCATTTGAACTTGCACTGATGATTACATTGTCAAATTTTGGTTTTTGTTTAACAGCATGAATAATAATTGTTTCCTGCAAAACTTCATCATCACTAAAAGCTTCCTGTCTGGAATCAAAAAGATGTATCTGGTCTAAAGCCATCATTTCCAAAAACATTCTGCGGAAGTCTTTAAAATATGGCCCATTACAGAAACTACGCGGCGAGATAGCTACAAGCTCTCCTCTCGATTCAAGAAGTTGAACTGTAGCAGCAATAAAACCTGTATATAAATTGCTAGTTTCTAACCCTATAGAACGTAACAAATCACGAATTTTGGAATGAGCGTTAATTTTTAAATATGGGGGATTGAGAATAGCGTGGGTAAATCTGCAATTGTCAGGATTATTAAACAAACTAGGCTGAAGAAGTCTGACGGCATCCTCAATAAAATCCGTATCCCGGATCTCATAATTTAAAGAGATACCAGCTATTTGACACTCTCTGGTACATAATTTCAATGTTTGATGCAAATACTCAATCAGAAAAGGATCAATTTCATAGGCAACAATATCTAAATTGGCTGGGCGTTTTTGGCTCTGACAAAGGTTAGCCACAAAGGCTGCAAGTAATGAGCCAACTCCTGCTCCAGCATCAAGTAGAGATATTTGAGGAAGATCGAGTTTGCCAAACATCCCAACCATTAATTCTGCTACTGGAGCAGGAGTCAAAAATTGGCCCAGTTTTCCTTTTTGCTTTTGATCCTGTTTCAAGCTTGCAGCAATCCTCAGAAGGTCTACTTCACCAAGTAAGTTTCTGGCAGAACATTTCGACAAGCTTTTGAATTCCAACGACTTGTGATGATTGTCTGTAGACTCTCTACTGCTTGATTGGAACATCACGGCTCATTTTCACCGAACAAAAACCAACTTTATCAGGTTTTGAATTTCCGCCATGATATTTTAAGGGGAAACCGATACAAGAAGCGTCCTTTTTCCAGAAATTATTTTAAAACTATGCTTCATAAAGTATTTGTCACTCGTCGCCTACCCATCGAATTAGAGCAACTGCGATCGCTTGCCACTGTGGAAGTTTGGCCAGAACGTCAACCCCCTCCCTACGAAATTTTACTAGAAAAGGTCAAGGAAATAGATGGATTGCTATGTCTGCTGACTGACCAAATTGATCAGCAACTCATCGAGTCAGGGAAACTCAAGGTCATCAGTCAAATGGCGGTGGGTTACGATAACATTGATATTGACGCAGCCACGGCACGGCAGATTCCCGTCGGTCATACTCCTGGGGTATTAACCGATGCTACCGCAGATTTTGCCTGGGCATTATTAATGGCAGCTGCAAGGCGCGTAGTAGAGGCAGATCGGTTTACTCGTGCAGGGTTGTGGCAGACTTGGGAACCAGACTTGTTGTTGGGGCCGAATGTTTCGGGTGCTACCTTGGGGATTGTTGGTTTTGGGCGGATTGGTCAAGCGATCGCTCGTCGTGCCAAAGGCTTTGAAATGCAGATTTTGTATACGAGTAGGCAACGATGCAGCCCAGAATTAGAACAATCTTTAGGTGTGGAGTTTGCTACGTTAGAACACTTACTGCAAGAATCTGACTTCGTGACACTGCATACACCATCGGCTGATGATACTTACCATCTGATTAGCGATCGCCAATTTGAATTGATGAAGCGATCGGCTATTTTGATTAACACGGCGCGGGGAACGATTGTAGATCCAGATTCTCTGTATCGCGCTCTTGCAAGTGGTCAAATCGCTGCTGCGGCTGTCGATGTCACCGAACCAGAACCGATTCCTAGTGATAGCCTGTTGTTGACCTTAGAAAATCTAATTATTGCACCTCATATTGGCAGTGCCAGCCATCAAACGCGCTCAAAAATGGCTTCAATGGCGATCGCTAACTTAATCGCTGGATTGAGGGGCGATCGTTTGGCTTATTGTGTCAACCCTGAAATTTATAACTCATAATTCATAATGCGATGGCTCAATAGTCGATATCTCAAAGAACGTAACGATGTTTTTGACAAAACAACTTAGTCAAAGGATAGGAGCAGTATATCGCCTTCTTGTGCTGCTTCGTTGAAGAACTTGACTACATGAGCAAATAGATTGAGAAAATGTGGCTCCATGTAAACTCTGCTCTCATGAGAGCCAAGCAGGTTGTCAAGACGTGATTTTAAGTCGTCTTCTGAGATGTGATTTAACGCCTCAGCCATATCACTGACCTGGCTTATAGTTAGATAACGCACCATTCCATAAGTGGCTTCCCAAGGTGTAGCTGTATCACCGATAAACACCTGATGAAGCAACGTGTCACCCTTGTTTGCACTATCGAATGGAAAATCGCCTGTGAATAGGAAGTGAAGCGATCGCCAGTGTTTATCAAGGTCTAGATAGCGATCGCTCGATCTTAAAGCTTCAAAGTAGGCATAAATCTCTTCATCCGTTTCTAGATCATCACCGAAATAAACTCTTGCATAGATAGCATCATTGTGTAATTTTTCAAACTCTTCAGGTGTTACACGCCTATAGCGTGCTTCAATGCCCATACAAACAGAACATGAGTGAGCGATCGTTATTCGACTGAATTGATAAAGTCATGATCGTTTGCAGCAAAGCCTCTGACAGAGAAATCATCAACCATTAAACCACTTTCTACGAGATAATAACAATGCCTTGTAAGATTCCTGTATCTCATTAATGTCTTTTGATAACCTGTGCAAACTACTTTCAGAAAAACATCCTGCTACCTTTGCCAGTTGGGTTTTGGGTACACCACAAACAAGTGTCAAAGTTCTCAAAACTGAATTGAGCATTGAACCGATTCGTGCTGATTATGTCACATTTTTACAGCTACAAGGACGTATTTTACACCTGGAATTTCAAACCAAACTAGAATCCACGCCACCCCTACCCCTGCGGATGCTAGATTACTGGGTACGCTTGTATCGGTTGTATCGTCTACCAATAACGCAAGTTGTTGTATTATTGCTTCCCCCTGCACCAGGAACGGTAATTGAAACTGTCTTCAGTGTCGAAACCACCCGTCACGAATATCGTGTGATTTCCTTGTGGGAAGAAAACCCAGAACTATTTTTCAACGATCCAGCTTTGTTACCGTTAGCACCACTGGCGGCAACCACGCAACCCCAAACCTTGTTACAACAAGTTGTGGAACGAGTTAATCAACTTGAGTCAGGACAACGATCTGAAATTTCCTCTTACACCCAAATCTTGGCAGGGTTAAAATACAAAAAGGACTTGATTCGACGACTATTTCGGGAGGGTATGATGCGCGAGTCAGTAATTTATCAAGAAATTCTGGCAGAAGGGGAACAATTAGGAGAAAAACGAGGAGAACAACGAGGAGAACAACGAGAACGATCGCTCATTCTCCGTCAACTCACTCGTCGGGTGGGAGAATTACCCCAAGAGGTGCGATCGCACATTGAAAGCCTCTCTCTAGAACAATTAGAAAATCTCGGTGAAGCTTTGTTAGATTTTCAGGCGATCGTAGATTTAGAAGCCTGGTTCAGTACATTAGAGTAGCACTAGGTAATCTTAATGTTCTAAATTTTGGATCGAGTTCAGTTCAGATGCTCAAAAGGCTATATTGTAGTGTTTAATTTTAAGTTGAATAATCAAAAGTATATTTCAAGCCAAATTGATGAATAATACTTTAGCTTCCACTTTCGGAGAACTACAAACAAAAATATATTGGCTACATGATGCTGAAAAATTTGCTGAATTGGCAGAAGCAGCAACTAAAATATATATGAAACTTGGATATGACCAACAGCAAGCAGAAATTGTTGGTCATTTAATCAGTGAAGCCTATCGGTTATCTGACGATGCCGATCTATCATACAAAGCTGGAGAAATCGAGAAAGAAATAAAATTTTATAATCAAGTCAAAGATAAATTTATAGAGGTTGAGGCTATATTAGGTCTACAAAAAAGTATAGCCGAGCATCAAATGAAATGGTGGATATATTTTCGCCACAAACAGAAACTTAAAGTTATATATCACCTATTTTTACAACATTTCAAACCTTTAGGATTCAGCCATTTATTTATAGCTATACAACTAACATATTATATGTTAAAGATGGGCAAAGGTCATAATTTGCGCGATATAGAAATAACTCAAAAAAATGCAACAAAATATTGGATACAATTATTAAAATGTAATATTACTAAGTATCCATATTTAGGTTAATTTGGTGTTTTGTAAAATATTCAAAGAATCAATGCATACCAATTCTGTATGAAGATGCACATAATAAGACCCCCCTGTAGTCCCCCCGATACTTTGGGAGGACGGCGTAGCCGGGGGTAAATATATGCAACTTCACAGAGAAACGGTATCAGCTAGTTTTAGTGTCAAATAGCTACTTGTTTAGTATTTAGCTGTCCTTCTATATTTGCAGATATATATCGAGATAAACGCTCTTATACATAGAAACATATATTTCTTATATAGCCTAGTTTAAATATCAATTTATACCTTGTGTTCTTTCACAAAAAGCTCCATGATTGATTGAGAAAGCCCATAACTATAAGTTGGTTAGTTAATAAGGATGCCAATATACTTCATAAATATTTCCGATTCATTAACAAGAAAATATCTGATATTTATCTCAAATTTACTTAGGTTGGAGTTTGATTAACTCATGCTAGAAGGATGGATTCAAATTATATTAACGCTACTAATTGTAGTAGCAATTACTCCTGTTTTTGGGCGCTATATGGCGCGGGTCTACCTAGAGCAAAGTACTTTTCTCGACCCGATTTTGAATCCGGTCGATCGAGTGCTTTATGCTTTGATTGGCGTAAAAACCAAAGAAAATATGACCGGCTGGCAGTATGGGCGGGCAATCCTATACAGCAACGTAGCAATGGGGTTGCTGATTTTCTTGATTATTATCAATCAAGGATGGCTGCCATTAAACCCAACTAAGATAGATGCCCCAACCTGGGATACAGTGCTGCATACGACTATTTCTTTTATTACTAATACTAACCAGCAGCACTATTCTGGTGAAACCTACATGAGCTATGGCAGCCAAATGTGGGGACTTGGTTATCACATGTTTACCTCTGCTGCTACTGGTTTAGCGGTGGGGATTGCCTTTATTCGCGGATTGACGGGTAGATCGTTGGGCAACTTTTATGTAGATTTAATTCGCTCGATTACGCGAATTTTATTGCCTATTTGTATTGTCGGTGGCATTGTCTTGATTGCAGCTGGCGTTCCCGAAACACTGGGGGGTGCAGTTGTATTCCCCACCTTGGAAGACGCGAATATCAGTCAGGCGATCGCTCGTGGCCCTGTTGCTCATTTTGAAATTATCAAGCAATTAGGAGAAAACGGCGGCGGCTTTTTCGCCATTAACTCAGCACACCCCTTTGAAAATCCCAACGGATTTTCTAACTTGATTCAGATTGTCGCCATGCTTTCGATTCCGACTGCCCTAATCTACACTTATGGGTTGTTTGCGAATAACACTAAGCAAGCTTGGTTAGTCTACGGTATGGTAGGCGTTATCTATGTAATATTTATTATCGTCACTGCTATTGGTGAATACAACGGTAATCCAGCTGTGAATGGACTGCTGGGTAGTCAGCAACCGAATTTAGAAGGTAAAGAAGTCCGGTTTGGTTGGGCACAATCTGCACTATTTGCAACGAGTACAACTGGTACTATGTGCGGTGCAGTCAACAGTTTACACGATTCTTTTATGCCCAACGGCGGTTTTATTACCCTTTCCAATATGTTTTTGCAAATTATTTGGGGTGGACAGGGTACAGGAACTGCTTATCTGTTTGCTTATTTGATTCTGGCTGTGTTCGCCACAGGTTTGATGGTAGGACGTACACCAGAATTTCTCGGACGCAAGATTGAAAAGCGCGAGGTTGTACTTGCTAGTTTTTTGATTTTGCTAGTTCACCCGATCGCAATTATGATTCCCGCAGGTATCGCCCTAGCATTTCCCGATCAACTATCAGGAATTAGCAATCCCGGCTTCCACGGCTTTGCTCAAGTTGTCTATGAATACGCCTCAGCTGCTGCTAACAACGGTTCTGGCTTTGAAGGCTTGGGAGATTCACAACCTTCACCTTTGGCGATCGCTACGGGTGCAAAAACCACTGCAACTGCTCTGTGGTGGAACTTGAGTACCTGCTTCAGTTTAATTGCAGGACGCTATATTCCCATCATCGGTTTGCTGTTTTTAGCAGATAGTATGTCTCGTAAGCAAGCTGTTCCTTACACGACTGGTACATTGCGAACCGATACTGGACTATTTACAGGCGTTACCGCAGGCGTGATTTTAATTCTGGGCGCACTTACATTTTTCCCAGTCTTAGCATTAGGCCCCATTGGTGAAGCTTTCTTTATCGCTAAAGGTATCGGCTAGGAATTGGGGATGAGGGGACAAGGGGACAAGAGGACAAGGGGCATTGGTGTAAACTTAAGCTCAAACGCTTATTCCACAAGCGTTTTACCCCCCTTAATCCCCCCTTATAAAGGGGGGAAACAAGAAAATCCAGTTCC
>CAXUOL010000069.1:0-15972 GCA_964252435.1 uncultured Nostoc sp. | reverse complement strand
CCTAACTCCTAACTCCTAACTCCTAACTCAGCACTCAGCACGGGCTAAACGCCCCGCTACCGTTAACAGCACTCCTAATGCCCCATGCCCAATGCCCTATACTTTATGGAGAAATCGCAATGGTAACTATTAGAAAGAAATTCACAAACGAACCTTTGCCTGAGTTTATTGAACGCCTGCAAACAGGACAGGCATTACTTTCCGATAGTCCAGAAAATGTGGTGGAAGTAGTTGGTATTCTCAAAAGCTATGGTGTAGTTATAGATGCCTATTCAATAAATCTGAATTATATTGCCGAACATCAGTTTTTAGTATTTTTCCCATTTTTTAAATACTTTAATGGAGAAGTATCTTTTCAGAAATTACTTCGTCACTGGTGGCACGATCGCATTAATTTTGAATATGCCGAGTATTGCATGAAAGGCATGATGTGGCACGGTGGCGGCGGTTTAGATACATATTTAGATACAAAAGAATTTCAAGAAAGAGCGAAAGCTGTCATCACAGCTAAATTTAAAAATAATCCTTTAATTTTAGGCATTAACCAACTGTTTCCAGATTTTTTGACCGAACAGTTACGCGTTTCTGCTTACTACACTGGTTTAGGTCAATTTTGGCGAGTCATGGCTGATATTTTCCTCAGCTTATCAGACCGCTACGACAAAGGCGAAATCAAATCAATTCCCCAAATTGTAGACCATATTAAAGCAGGGTTAGTGGAAAATGCATCCAAGCCAATTACCTACACTGTCAAAGTTCGGGAAAAACTCTATGAAATCATTCCTAAAGACGTTGGTTTGACTTTCTTAGCAGACACAGCAATACCTTATGTAGAAGCAGTTTTCTTTAGAGGAACACCTTTCCACGGTACAGTTTCATACAACGCCCAAGCTTATCAAATATCCCCAGATCAAAGTCGATTCCAGTATGGCGCATTATACGCCGATCCTTTACCCATCGGCGGTGCAGGTATTCCTCCTACCTTGTTGATGCAAGATATGCGTCATTATCTTCCAGAGTACTTGCATGAAATTTATCGTCGCAGTCTTCGGGGTGAAGATGATTTGCGAGTGCAAATTTGTATGACTTTCCAAAAATCGATGTTTTGCGTGACCACAGCAGCGATTTTAGGACTTGCGCCTTATCCTATAGATACTAAAGATCCGTCCAAGGAAAAAGCGAATCGAGTTTATTTCGCAAAGTGGATGAGTCGCTTAGAAACTTCCCGGTTACTGGATGTAAATCAATAGTTGACTTTTAGTCAAAATTATGCATGTGGTTGAATGCCTAGCGATCGCAATGTTTATGTTAAGTTCTATACTTCACTGTAGGAAGATGGCAACCAACATAGCCAATAAAGACCGTTCCTGGTTTAACTGGAAAGAAGTAAATTCGCCAATTGCAAAATTTTAATTTGACATGCCGTTCAAATCGACGTTCTTTGTCATCAGGACAAAGAAAGGTTCTTTCTTTGCCGTATTTATTCATAGTTACTTCACTCTCTCCAGACTTGCACGGTAAGGATTGCTATCTCCATACCCGCATTGTAAATTTATCAAATCCATGTCTGGATTTGATTTTATCCTTATACGTGTACCTGGGCTAATTTCTCCCATCCATGCTTCTACTTGATCTATTAAAGCTAGTGATTTTTCCTCTGGATCGTCGTATTGTGGCTGTGAACTTTTTACATTAGGATGACTCAATTTTTCATTAGCAATAATTCTCTTCTCATTGACTGAAAGGAAATATAATGTATATTCACATCTAGCGCCCAGCGTTCCGAGTAATTGAACTTTGTCATATGACATTTGATTAAATGCTCTTGGCCCTATACGCTCTGCCTCAATGTAATGAAAATTTGAATTAAAAAGACTGGATAATTGATATACTTGAGAATCTACATATTCCGAAGTAAGGTATAAAAAATTAGCTCCTATATCTTCTTCTTCATTTTTAAATTTCCATATACTTTTTGTGCCATTTTTCCAAAGGATTTCAAATATTAGTTGTTCTTGTTTAGATGCACCTTCAAAAATTGCATCTTTAGCTGTACCAATATTAATCAAATCTCCATTGAGTACCAAGCCTTTTTCTGACAATAAACCTTTTTGATAAGATTGCCTTAATAATAACAATGCTTGTAAAACAGAAGACTTACCAGTACTATTAAGTCCAGATAAAAGTGTAAGTGGTCTAAATGTAAGGGGTTGATTTTGAAAAGGCTTAAAATTTGTGAGTGTTAGGGAATCAATCATAGAAGTACTTCCTGAATTATTTTTTCTATAGTACTAAATCTATACTGTACTTTTTCGGCAGCCTGAGATATAGATTCTAAAAAATATTTGTCATTGTCTATATATGTCTTGAATATATCAATCAATTTGTGTTTTCTATCTATTAAAATTTGTATTTGATCGTCACTCAATTTACTCAGAAGTACTGACCAAGATTCAAATAGAGCTTTATTTATAGGAAACTGTCTTTTCTGAGAATTAGATATTTTCCGGAATGCATCTTTACCAAAGATGTTCCAGGTAGCTATAATTGTTCTTTGAAAATTATTTTCAATGTTATGTAGCTCGGTTTCGGAGAGTTTATTTGTTTTAGATAGTGCTTTAGTTAAAAAAGTATCTCTGTTGTCGGCATAATCTTTATAAGGGGTCAACGTAAAGGCTAAAAAACCTAGTATAAATTCCCGATCATCCATACGCATTATCCGCTCATTTCCAAGTTTAACTACCTGTTTAAATTTTGGATATGCAGCAAGTTTAGTTAAAAAGTTTGTTCCCTTACCAGGATTAAGAGCATGGCGTAATTCTTGAGGAGATAAAGCAAGCCCTCCTGTATTAATACGTTTAAAAATATTATATTTAATTTCTGGAGGTGTACCTTTTTCGATTAAATATACTGTTAGTTGAGTTTCTTCAAGGCGGCGTTGGTATCTGCGATCAATTTGATCGTAGGCTTTACCTTCCAGATTTGTAAGATATTCTAATCCAGATAGTTTGAGTTTTTTGTCGAGAATAAAGCGCTTTAGTGCAAATAGACGCTGTAGTCCATCGACTACTAACCATTTATCTTCATTAGTCGCATCTATATAAAATGCTGGTATGGGGATGCGGATAATAATAGATTCTATAAGCCTGCTTTGGGCATCTTCTTTCCATATATCCGCATGACGTTGGAAATCAGGTGCTAAATCAAGGGCTTCTTCATTGATTCTTTTAAGTAATAACTCTATTGTTGGTTCCCTAGTCACAATGTTAATTTTATCAGGATCATACTGGAAAGTAACTTTTTCCTCTTGATCTTCTTCTTCATCAGCTAATTCTGCATTGTAGTTACTCAAATCTGTCACAGCGCTTACTCCTTAGTATTAACACTTGTTTGTTCACTCAGTTATTAGTGATGCTTGGTGTTACTACATCAGCAAATGGGGCTTTTTAACTGGCGTACTTCAATCCTACTATCTCGCAAAATGACAGAGACGCAAAATTTCGCGCCTCTACGTACCTAGTCTATTACTTGTTTACCTTCCCCAGCGAAATCAAAAATTGGCGCGTTAGCGTAGCTTACCGTAGGTATCGCCTCTGATAAACTCACAGCGAGCGATCGCACTTTTAACCCACAGTCCAAAAATATTAGACTTCTGGTTCCACACCAAGCGATCGCAATTTAGCAATCAGAATCTCATTTCGTTGGCGTTCTTGTTGGGCGCGTTGGCGTTCAAGTTCTGCTCTTTTGTCGCCAGTCAACAACAAATTACCTTGCAAATCCCACCAACGTAACCAGGGCAATTCCATATTTTGGTAAACTCCATGCCAGATACCTAGCTCAACGCCTAAAGGATGTATGAGATAATGTCCCCGTTCGTTTGCTGATAATGGCTGATACTTGCCCTCAATTAAGTGATACACTTCTACGCTGGCTTTATCCACTTCATAAATGCCGTAAAACGGAGTCCGAATCACTTGCTCATAAATCCAAAATTTGCCTTTCCAAGGTGTTTGATCTCGCTCTTCACTACCATCACCAGAGACAAATTCTAAGGCAATTAATGGGGCAATAAATTCTCGCCATATTACATAAGACCTGCGGATTTGTCCATCGAGTAAGGGCGGGACATTGGCGACATAAAACCAGTCTGGTGCGACTGCGCCTTTTTCTGGTGGGTCAGTCATTCGCCAATAGATGCCACAATCTTGACCAATACAATATTGCCCATCAGGGTGAAGTTTTTGTAATATCGGTTGAATTGAGTCGGTGATGAGAATGCTTTGGGGATGTTCCTGGAAGTTTTTCACAAATGTGCCATCAGACTCTGGCAGTTGCGTGTGGTCTGGGAAAGGGGTGAGGTCAGTGGATGGGTTGATTGCAGAGGTCATAAACTTACCTTTGCTTGAGGGTGAGATTTTTTTAGTTTAGCAATGAAGGGGAGGAGGGGCGATCGCAGTCTTTCTACAAAACTAGGCTCAAGTTATTAAGGCTCTCTTGTGTGAGAATTAATCTAAGCATTTTGGGAGTTGCAAAGATGGCTTGGGTAGCTGGCGATCGCTTGCAAGGTGGAAAATACACCATTGAAAGAGAATTGGGAAGAGGACGTTTTGGCATCACCTATTTGGTGAAAAATCAGAATGGTGATCGCCAAGTCATCAAAACCTTAAATGATGATTTACTAAATTCCCTTAACCAGTCGGAACGCGAACGACTAAAGACAATGTTTTTGCGGGAAGCTTTAAAGCTTCAAAAGTGTAAGCATAAGTACATTGTGGAGGTCGTAGACTCCTTTGAGGAAGCAGACCGTTTGTATTTGGTAATGGAGTATATAAATGAAGTGAGTTTGGCTAACCTCAGCCCACCAATACTTTCGGAACCAGACGCACTACGTTACATTCAGCAAATTGGGGAAGCACTGATAGTTGTACATGAAAATGGACTCATTCATCGAGATGTGCGTCCAGGAAATATTTTGTTGCGGAACCGAGAAGGTCAGTTAGAAGCTGTGTTAATCGATTTTGGTTTAGCTCTGGATTTTGACCATATTTTAACTACAAGGCGAACTAGGGAAACTTCTGATGGATTTACGCCTCCTGAACTTTATGCTAGAGGTACTATAACTCGTGCGTATAGCGATATTTATTCACTGGCAGCTACTTTGTATAAACTTCTGACGGGGAGAACACCTGTCGATGCAGTAAAGCGAAAAGTGGACGACGAGCATTTAGTGTCTCCAAAAGAATTCAATCCTCAGATTAGCGATCGCACAAACGACGCAATTTTAAAAGGTATGCAGCTAGATCCTAAACAGCGTCCTCAATCAATGCGAGAATGGCTCGACTCTTTGAGGTTAACAGGGGAAACTCCTCAGCCTGTGCCAACTGTATCCTCGAATACTAACTCAAACTGGAATAAAAAAATTCAGTTTTGGACTGTGGTGATAGCGGCGATCGCAGCAATTGGAACCTTACTTTCAGGCATAGTTGGTTGGATTCCTATTTTCAAACCCTCCAGTCCACCATCACTGTCGCCCAGTCCGTCATCTAGCAAAACACCGTAGATTTAGGTAAACTTTCATCAGGGTGTTCATATTAAAGTAATGATTTTGACTCATGCTCAATTATCTAAAGAGATTGTCTCATATATTGTTGAGCGTGCCTTAATTACGAATTACGTTAGCGTAGCGGGGCGTAGCCCATTACGAATTATTTAGAGGTATTTATGCCTTGGACAACTGGACAAAGATTACAAGGTGGCAAATATGTAATTGATATAGTCTTGGGACGAGGTGGATTCGGGATTACTTATAAGGCATTACATGTTGAACTAAACCAGACAGTTGTAATTAAGACACCTAATGAATTTCTCAGTCACGATCCAGAATATGAAAAGTACATAGAGAGATTTATCCAAGAAGGGCGGACACTCGCACGCTTATCTCAAGACCCCCATCCTCATATTGTGAGAGTGATTGACTTGTTTCTGGAAGGTGCTACCCACTGTTTGGTGATGGACTTTGTTGAGGGAGAAAATTTAGTTGAGGCAGTGAAGCGCAGGGGGGCTTTACCAGAAGCAGAGATTCTACCCTGCATCCGCCAGATTGGGGAAGCTTTGAGCGTAGTGCATCAAGCAGGGTTAGTACACCGAGATGCCCATCCTGGAAACATTATGTTGCGGAGAAATGGTAAAGCGGTTTTAATTGACTTCGGAATCGCCAAAGAACTTGTGCCTAAGACTTTGAGTTCAAAGGGTATTGCGGGTAATGAAGGGTTTGCGCCCTATGAACAGATGAGCAGAGGCAGTCGAGAGCCAACAGTGGATGTTTATTGTTTGGCTGCTACGCTTTATTATGCAGTGACAGGTCAACACCCTACAACTTCTCTAGCTCGCAAGCTCGATAATGCTTCTCTGCCTGCACCTAAACAAATTAGTCCAAGCATCAGCAATAGATTAAATCAGGCAATTCTCAAAGGCATGGCGCTGGAAGCAAAAGACCGCCCACAATCAATGCAGGCATGGTTAGCAATGTTAGAAGCACCAAAAGCAACGCCTCCACCACCTGTTGAGCCTATTTATAGAAAAGAAGTTGTTCCTCCCAAAGCCAAGCCAAACTTAGAGCCAATTTTAGATAAACCAGCTACTAAATCACCTAGAGTTATTCCCTGGGGCTGGTTGGTTGGTATATTATTAAGCTACCTATTAATAGGCTACTTGTTAGCAGCGCCTAACGCTCGGTACATAATTTTGGCTATGAATGTGGCTGTGGCTGGGGCTGGAGACAAATTACGAAAATCTTTTAGTGAGGTTCATAGTGTTTTATTCTTAGATAGCTGTTCTAGTATAGGCTTGTGTTTGGGATGGTTAGGATACTGGGTCTTTAAGGTACGACCATAGCTTGCTCAAGCTCTAAAAGCCAACTGAGAAGAGATTTTGTAGCTGTTGTATCGAGTAGAGAAGCGATGTCTAACAACAAGCCTCTATGCGTCTACGCACCTTTAATCTCATACCAAAATATTAAATTTCCGGCTCAATACTAAGCGCTGGTTTTAAGAGCGTTGTTATGGAAGATAAGCTAAATAAATAAACTGATATCTACATTAAAATAGTCTGCCAACGCTTCTGCTTGAGTTTTACTAATGGTGCGATCGCCATTCACAATTTGCAAGGCAATTTCCAATGAACCAATTACCTCAGCTAATGTTTCGGTTGTAGTATCGCGTGCGTCCATTAGATGCACTAACATCGAATTGGGTGTACCTTGGAGGATTGGGTAATGGGTATCTTCAAACTGCTCAATTAAAGTCACCAACAGTTGCAACAGCATTTCTTCTTCTGATGTACGATGGGGACGATGTTCTAAGGTTAATGCGAGTGCGATCGCTTGTTCGTTTTCTGCATCCGTGGTAATGATTTTTGGCTGATACTCGGCTAGCAATTTACCATAAGATTCTGGATTAAAAGTACGGGTCATTTTTCCATTTATCCTTGTTAACTATGCTAATTTTTCTCTAACCCAAATACGAAAAGATTTCAACAAAGCAACCTCACCCATGCTTTGACTTTGCTGAATGAATTTACTCATCTCATTCACTGAAATCAGAGGAAAAGCGATGCTAGATTTACACTCAACATATTGCCCTGCTTGCAACTGATAAAATTTCAAATTTTGCCCATCATATCGCCAAAGTTCATTTATAGCTAACGCTGCGTAAATATTAAATTTATTAATTGAACTATTAGTAATATCAATCTCAATTGCTAAATCAGGTGGTGGATCTGTTTCTAAATTTAGACTTTTCTTCCCTCTAACTCTTGGTTCATTTTGTATATAGTAGCAGTTATCTGGCTCTATCCCTTTTCTTGCTAATTTGCGCTTCAATGTTGTAGAACCAGCACTTTTAATTTCTCTTCCTATTTCTTCAGTCAAAGCAAATATCAAGCGGTCAAATTGAATTTTGGGATTTTCGTGTTCAAAAAGTGGTGTCATGATTTCTAAAGTACCGCCATCATAAGCAAACCGAGAGTCTCTATCCTCACCTGTGTCTTTTAGCAAGGCTTCAAAGGTTTCCCAGCTAATGTTATGTAGTACTGTTCTTTGTTCTGCGGGTGTTGACTGGACTAGCATATTAAAATACTTCTTTCATGACAATTTCAACGCCAAGTGATTGATTGCTCTTTGATCTATTAGGTTAACTTAAAAATGGATGGCGCAATTGTTAAAACTCAGGCGATCGCTCTTTAAATATTCTCCACCCAGAGAAGATTACTTGCATAGCTACTGGTTTTCAATGCGTTATAAAATTTTCCGTCTGCTGTTACCATTTGGCATTGTTGAGTGACAGCCAACGCTAAGTAAAAACAATCATACACAGTCCGTCTTAGCGTGATCGCCATATCAACAGCAGTTTCTAATAAAGGTTCCGAGGGGTAAATCCGCAACGTCACAGCTTTAAATTCTTGCAGAATTGTGCGACTAGTTTCTATAGTAATTTGTCCACGTTCAACTTTTTTCCAAAGGATATTACCAAACTCAGGTAATAACAAGTCTGGAGCGATTATTTCATGGGTTCCATCCAACAGACAAGCAGCCGTTTCGCTATGGATTTCTGGAACATACCACTTAATTGCCACACTTGCATCTACGACGTACAGAGTCACCGTTCTCTGTCCTCACGTATCAGTTCAGTGCTGTCGGTATGGCTAACGCTAGCTAACTGTTGTCTAATTCGGAAAGCCACCTCTCTAGCTTTCGTCATGTCGCCGCTACTGTAAGAATGTATCGATTTTTCAGATGCTTGTTGTAGAATATGCTTTAACTCTTCTTGCAAAGACCGACCATGTTGTTTAGCAAGAGTTTCTAGCTTTTCTATAATCACAGGATCTAAGTTTTCAACTAAGATTTGAGCCATATTTCAGAGTGATTCTTGGCGTTGCTTAATATTTCTCATTTTAAGCTAGTTTAGCAGGTGATGTCTGAGGACAAGCCGCTACGCCTCTACGCCATATTTTTGTAAAACTCAGGCGATCGCTCTTTAAATATTCTCCACCTAGAGAAGATTACTTGCATAGCTACTGGTTTTCAATGCGTTGTAAGATTTTTTGTATTCATCGCTATTCTTGCCATACTTTGCAGCTACGCTGACTAACACATGTTCTGTTAGTTCCATCAGCGACTTTTCGGCTAATTCTAAGGTTCCCTGAGTTAGATCCACGGTGGAGAGGCTGGAGTTATAAGCTTCCAACTTGTCCTGTGTTTTTTTGATGGCGGTGGCAAAGGTGTCAATAGTGACTCCATTACCTAAATCTAAGGTGGGACTAATCGATTTCAAACCCGCAATCCGACGCTGTGCCCTATCAAGTACTTTAGACCCACGTTTTGGACGTGACATAAATAACTTTCCTTTTCTTAATCATGCACTAGGATAAAAACTGACTTATATCCTTGTCTTTACACCATTAGGATAAACAAAATCGGGGTGATCAACACCCGCAATATTCAGTATTATTTAAAATATTTAATACAAAAAATATTATATTTATTGCGTAAATTTAATGATATTTATCCGAATTCAACAAACAACTGCCCGAATTCAACAAACGACCGCCCGAATTAAATAAACCAAATCACGAATTAATGAAAACAACTATATAATTAAAGATAAGATAGCACCAAATATATCTCGCTTCGCTGATGAAGATTCCCTGCGATCGCCCTGATTTCTCATGCTCAATCTATGTAAAAATATTTAGAAAAATACTTTACAAGTATAAAATTATACTGTATTATTAAGATATAAGAAAGGCGATCGCCCTCGCGCAAGAGTCTGCGATCGCCTTCTTTTAACCCCAAAATCGGAGTCAAATATTATCATGGCACAATCAAAAAAGTTCGCCAAATCACAACCAGCCCAGTTTCTGGGCAGACAAGGCGGTGACGTACCTCCTTTCCATTCATCTTTCCAAGACTCATCACCCAGAAGAGAACGGATTAAACATTTATTAATTGGTTCACCCAAAGCTGTTACCAGCACCATTCACTTGTTGCATGTTTTGGGCTATGCAAATGTAGGTGATTGGAGTCCACTACTACCAACAGGTAATCCCAATGAAATCATGAGTATTTTAACCCGTCAGATTTTGACGCAATAATTCATACTGGGGTGCCCTTTGCACCCCTACATCCCATATTCCGCATGAGTAATTGTACTCAATTTTTCCTTCCGCAGGTTGTTTTGTCAAAACTTGAATAGTGATTAGCCAGACATGATATCAGAGGATAAACTCATCTGGAAATTAAATCCCAAAATTCGGGGATGGGCAAACTACTTTTTACTGCAAATAGTAGTGAAACCTTTACTTTCTCTGGCAGTTTCTACTTCATGAAAATGATTTATTGACCAGTGGCATAGTAGCCGAAGTGGCTCAACTAACGTCTCTCCCAACGGTGTCAAGGAATACTCTACAGTGGGAGGATTAGTAGGATAAACTTTACGCTTCACAAGACCATCTCTCTCTAAATCACGCAGAGTACGAGTTAGCATTCGTTGTGAAACGCTTCCAATTTCTCTATGCAACTCACCATAGCGTTTCTTACCTTGGGATAGAACGTAGATGATTGCTGTAACCCATTTGTCAGAAACCAGTTCAAGTGTCTGCCGTAAATAAGGATGATCGTTGAGGATTTGAGGTGATTGAGCCATGTTTAGGATAGAAGCTACGTACACTTATGTTCCTACTTGTGCAATGCTTAATGTTCGTTTCAGAATAAGTCTAGAGATTTCTAAGATCATATCAACGGTCAACTAGGAAAACAGCACAATGAAATTTTCTGACTTCACTAAAGAAAACTCGGCTATGCTTCTGATTGATCATCAAGTTGGCACTATGAAGCTGATCAAAAACTTGCCTCTGACCGAGGTAGAGAAGAATACTCTTGCACTTGCAAAAGTGGCAAAGGTACTTAAGATACCTGTGGTTTTGACAAGTAGCCAAGAGGAGCGGTTTCAAGGTTTGCTGATGACTGCTTTAGCACAAAGCCTACCTGAAGCTTACGAGGTAAGAATCAAGCGTGCAGGTATTGTAAATGCTTGGGACGATAAGAACTTTGTTCAAGCAGTCAAAGATACAAATCGTGCTAATTTAATTATGGCTGGCATAACTACGGATGTTTGCTTAGTTTATCCGGCTATCAGCGCAGTGCGCGAGGGCTACAGTGTTCAAGCAGTTATGGATGCTTCTGGTTCACCATTCCATCTCTCAGAAGATTTAGCACGGCAACGGATGCGTGATTCTGGGGTTGTGCTAACTGCTACGATCACTTTGATTGCTGAGTTGGTTAAGGATTGGAGCCGTCCCGAAGGCGTCGAGTTACAGCAATTATTGTTTAGTGATGTGTTGTCCCCTGAGTTCATTGAAGGCACTAGCACTCCATATTAAGGGACTTGCAAAAAATAAATTATCCCAAATTAATTGTCCGTCTGTAGGGTAGCACAGCTGTGCTACCTTCCCTTGTTCTCTCATTATCATTATTTAGTACAAATATACTAATTAGCTGCTAAAATGCTTTAAAAGTCAGCTAGCCTTGCTTGAGGTAGTATGAAAAAAATCCCAGACACGGACAAAAAGCCTATTTTGCTGTTCCAGCCTACATTTGTAACTACTGCTATAGTGCCACTGCAACCCCAAGAGGAAAAAATCATCAGTGAACGGGAGCGTTTTATAATACAAGTCGAACGCATCAATCAGATGGCGGGAGAGTTAGAAGCAGCGATATTAGAGTTGAAAGCGATCGCTAACAAAATGAATACTCAAAAACGTTACCCACTTTTGATAAAGGAGCTATGCAAAAATATTTGTCAGTATTTCGCAGTTAGCATCCCTTGGGTGAAACGAAAGTCTGACGAATCATTTATTTTGACAACGCGAAAAGTTGATTTATTTCGAGCCGAAAGGGAAGCTGCATTGCTAGCACAGCAACTTCGTCAGCAAACCAAAAAAAGATTAGCATCGCAGCGACACAGAAAAAACAAGAATGGGGCTGAAGCAAACACAAAACGCTTCTTCAAAAAGGTATTGGTCAACAAATCTTAAAATTATCGACATTCAACGGCAGATCGCCTCTGAGGTTGTAACAGTTATGCTGATTGAAGTGGCAGAAGAAACTTGTTCCTCAAAATTGCTAGATACTACACTGCCATTATTTCTTTGCAACCATAGTTGGTGACAAAGAAACAAAGCCGCCCTAATATTTGCACTTCCGTAAAACCAGAGTGTAACATCAGGGACAATCAATCAGCGCCCAGAAGAGGTAAAAAGAAGGTGTTAAAGACACTTTTAGTGATTGCCGTTGGTTTTTTACCGTCCCTGTTTTCCCTGTGGATGATGCGTAGAACCCAGCGATCGCGCTTGCGAATGAGGCAAGCAGCCATGAATTTTCCAGTGGTACAGGGACGGCAAAACCTTAGACCTGTGGAAGGCGATCGCTATTATTTAGAAGGGGTAGGTTATTTAATTGGCGATATCAGCTGCAAGTTTAATGCTAGGTCTGGCTACATCCGCTGTGCTATCAATCCCGAAGGCCCGTGTAACGGTTGCCGTCACTACGAACCTAGAGAATTAACTGGTAGTGAAAAAAGGTCTTAATATTTCTTTCTTTTACCTTAAGCAGCCTTAGAGGATGTTTTAAAAGTCATGATTGATGTATCAAATATTTTTTACCCCACCCTAACCCTTATAAAGGGGAGGGAACAAGATTTCTTATTTCCCCCCAATGCATCGGGGGGATTAAGGGGGGTAATTCAACTTGTGTGTACACGGTAGCCCTTTGGGAGAAGGGGAGACGCCAAGGGCGATAGCGCCGGCGGCAAGCGAGTCATCTCCTGTCGGAGACGCTAAGAGCGAACGAGCGTCTGGGGGTTTCCCCCATGAGCGACTGGCGTGGGTTAGGGGGGATCTAGAAGTGCCTAAAATTACAGCCGACCTACTTTTAAAACATCCTCTTAAAAATTAATACGACGATAGATTTCAGTCAGGGGAATTTCTACGTTTAAACTGTGCAGCATAATTGTCCGCTCAAGGTGAGAGTGAACTTGCCATAGCCAGCGATCGTTACTGTTACGATCCAAATTGTGATACTGCTCAATGTAGGGTTCAGTTTGGCTTACAAGCAGATATTCACAAAAGCTAGCAATCGAGCGATATTTTCTGAACTTGTCCCCTCGGTCGTATGCTTCGGTAGAGGGCGATAAAACTTCGACAATCAGTATTGGATTGAGAATTTCATCATTGCGTAGACGCTCTTGTGGCTTGTCGTAGACATTGCTATTGAACTCTGGTTCACCATCAACAACCATCAAATCGGTATAAGTCCCACACTGATATTCAGGAATCCAAACTCGCAAGTCGCTATTATACAAGCGAAAATCGGTGTCTCTTAGTAAAAACCCTAAGTAAATTAAGAAGTTGCTGGCGATCGCACTGTGAGATTCCGAACCTCCCGACATAGTAATAACCTCTCCGTTGCGGTATTCATGGCGTTCTGGGTTGGTTTCTTCCATAGCCCGATACTCGTCTAACGTCAGGCGAGTTGTTATTACATCACAGGGACTGGTTTGAGCAAAGACCACAATCAACCTCTTAGATAATTAGCTCTAAAACTATTATCAGCAACAGGAGGAAGAATTACCAATTTCATGAGAAATTATGATTCAAAGCATATTTACTGACTTAGCGTACAAACTTCAGACTTTCGACACTAGAGCTAAACATATCAGTAAAGATACTCATCACCGTCCGTTCTCGCAGTTTAATATTACCACTGACTGACATTCCCGACTGCAACAAGACATTACGCCCATTAATCGAAATTGACTGTCGCTCCAGGCGCTTCGCGATCGCTTTTACGTGAGTATCTAAAAGTTCTTTATCTTCCGGGGTCATTGGACTTGGTCTGTTTCTTGGAAATTATTTATTCTCTCGAATTCCGGTAGCGATGTACAGTCGCCCAGATTATTCGCGAGTATTCATCGTGAATAATCTGGGCTTTTTTGCCTCTTTTTGCCAAATTGGGACGCTCCCTATAAATCAGTTACAAACCTTTACATGATCCAGTTCAAACTCATAATCTTCGTGCGATAAAACTGCTATTATCAGCCGTTACATCAACACTGATCGAATGAAACTCTACCAAAGTAAACTTTAGGTAAAACTTTGTTTATACCATTTAAGTCTGAAGAAATCATCCATCAACTTAGTCTGATACTCCGCCGTTAATCGGCTGCATGAGTTGAGACACTTAAGTTTGACTCGAACATCTGACACTTGAGGGCGCTCACGCTTAACGATTCCCAAGTGGTACCTGGAATGGTAAAATTATGGCTAATTATAATTTGTATTTACAAACACTTTGAATATTTGTGTTTGCATGTTCAAATAAGAATGATTTAATAGAATTCGTGCAAAAGTGTAAATCTGCATTATTTTGTTTGCAGATTATGAACTTTGCTATTAACACTTGCCGAATATCTCATAACTAGATGATTATCCAACGATGAACAACGCGATCGCTCGGACAACAGCATTATTATCAACTTGTTTGCTACTAACAGGCTGTGGTGGTGGCACTAGAACAGTGACAAATTCTCCAACTAATACTCCAAATAGTACCCCAAATAACACTGCAACCAATACCCCAGCGACAACGGGTACATTATCAAGTGCTATTCCCATCGGTATTGGTGTTGCCCAAACTAGCAATGTGGCATTATTGGGTCAGGAACAAGTTGCTGGAGCTAAACTTGCCCAGAAGTATTTCAATAGTAAAGGTGGTGTTAATGGCACACCAATTAAATTAGTTTTTCAAGATACTAGCGGTGATGAAGCAGGAGCAATTAACGCTTTTCAAACTCTAATTAATAAAGATAAAGTTATTGGAATTGTGGGCCCGACTTTGTCACAGCAAGCCTTTAGTGCCGATCCCATTGGCGAACGGGCAAAAGTACCAATTATTGGGCCATCAAATACTGCTAAAAATATTCCTGAAATTGGTGATTACGTTGCTCGTGTTTCTGCACCAGTTTCCATCGTTGCGCCTAATTCTGTCAAAGCTGCACTTAAGCAAAACCCCCAACTGAAAAAAGTTGCAGTTTTCTATGCTCAAAATGATGCATTTAGCAAGTCAGAAACGGAAATTTTTCAGCAAACAGTTAAGGATCAAGGGCTAGAATTAGTAACAGTGCAAAAATTCCAAACTAGTGACACAGACTTTCAAAGCCAAGCTACCAATGCAATTAATCTCAAACCAGATTTGGTAATTATTTCTGGCTTGGCTGCTGATGGTGGTAATTTAGTTAGGCAATTGCGGGAACTGGGTTATAAAGGTTTAATTGTCGGTGGAAATGGTTTAAATACATCGAATCTATTGCCAGTTTGTAAAGCGCTTTGTGATGGAGTATTGATTGCTCAAGCCTACAGTCCAGAACATCCAGGTGAAATTAACGCGACGTTTCGTAAAGCCTATATTGAAGAATATAAAAAAGAACCACCCCAATTTAGCGCCCAAGCTTTTGCAGCAGTGCAGGTTTATGTCGAAGCACTGCAATCTTTAGATAAAAAGAGCAAAATCAACAAACTACAGCTACCAGAATTACGAACGCAGTTAAACAAACAAATACTTGAAGGAGCATACAATACACCGTTAGGTGAAATTGGTTTTACGCCCACAGGTGAAGTTGTGCAAAAAGATTTCTATGTTGCCCAAATCAAAATGGAAAAAGATGGAAGTCAAGGTAAATTCATATTTCTAAAATAGTTGCTAGATGAATATCAATCTCTTTTTGCAGCAATTATTAAATGGGTTATCCATTGGCAGCGTCTATGCAATTTTTGCCTTGGGATATACCTTAGTTTACTCTATTTTGGGCATCATTAATTTAGCTCATGGCGCGATTTTTACCTTGGGTGCATATTTCACTT
>CAXUOL010000068.1:0-16018 GCA_964252435.1 uncultured Nostoc sp. | reverse complement strand
CTGTTGATGGTCTATTTTTGCACCCATTAGTCGGGGCAACAAAAGAAGATGATATCGCTGCTGATGTGCGGATGCGCTGCTATGAAATTTTGCTGGAACATTACTACCCCTTAGACCGGGTAACTTTGGCAATTAATCCAGCCGCAATGCGCTATGCTGGGCCTCGTGAGGCTATATTCCATGCTTTAGTCCGTAAAAATTATGGCTGTACTCACTTTATCGTCGGACGGGATCATGCTGGTGTCGGTGACTATTACGGCACTTACGACGCTCAATATATCTTTGATGAGTTTGAACCAAGTGAATTAGGCATTGTGCCGATGAAATTTGAACATGCTTTCTACTGCACGCGCACTAAGCAGATGGCAACATCTAAAACCAGTCCCAGCAGGCCAGAAGAACGCATTCACCTATCAGGGACAAAAGTTAGGGAAATGCTGCGGCGAGGTGAATTACCCCCACCAGAATTTTCCCGTCCAGAGGTAGCAGCAGAGTTGGCGCGGGCGATGCGGATAGAAGTATCAGTTTAAGGCATTGGGCATTAGGAGTGCTGAGTGCTGAGTGCTGAGTGCTGAGTTAGGAGTTAGGAGTTAGGAGTTAGGAGTTAGGAGTTAGGAGTTAAGAGTTAGGAGTTAAGAGTTAGGAGTTTTGTTTACCCCCTTGTCCCCCTATCTCCCTCATCTCCCTACCCTTCCGCTCTCCACATTTTTGTAACTTTACAATACAGAGTTCAGCCCTGTAAGCTGCTAACTGATAGCTGAGGGCTGATAGCTAATTATGAAACGTCGCACGTTTTTAGAGAGAATTGGCTCAATACTCGCGGTATTGGGGATAACTGAAGCTGAGTGGTTGTCTTTGGGAAATCGCTATTATCAGGCTTTGGCACAACCCAGTCCGCGCAAGTTGGCATTGTTAATAGGTATTAACCAATACCCAAAAATCCCAGCCCTCAGTGGTTGTCTGACAGATGTGGAACTACAAAGAGAACTTTTGATTCATCGCTTTGCTTTTCAAGGGTCAGATATCCTAACCTTAACTGAGGAAGAAGCTAGTAGAGAATTCATTGAGGCGGCTTTTTTGGATCACCTGGGTAAGCAAACCAAACCCGATGATCTGGTCGTCTTTCACTTTAGCGGTTATGGTGGTCGTGTCAAATTGGAGACATCGCCAAATATAATGCAAAATGCTCTGGTGTCAGCTAATGCCAGTTTTATATCACAAGATGAAAAAATAGTCAACTACATATTAGAAGAAACTCTACTGCTATTATTGCGATCGCTGCCTACAGATCGAGTCACAGCAGTATTAGATACTAGCTATTATGCGCCAACTCCAGTATTAGGATTAAAAAGTCGCGCCTTTCCAGAATCAGTAGAAGCAAAGCTAGCAGCAGAAGAACTTGACTTTCTCCAACAACTTAAAACTCAGAAGTTACCCAGCACGCCGATTGTCTTAGCAGCTACCTCAAATCCCAAACAGCCTGCCAGGGAAGAACTCTTTTCTGGTTTTAGTGCTGGGTTATTTACCTACGCCTTGACGCAGTATTTGTGGGAATTCACCCCAACTACCAGAATTCAAGTCGCCCTCTCCTATATGGAAAATTCTCTATCCAAATTGGGTAGTAAACAGCAACCAGCGTTATTAAGTAGTCAGAAAAATCAACATCTAACGTCTCTACCGCCAGACGGTATTATTGGTGCAGAGGGCGCGGTGACAGCCATTGAAGAAGACGGCAAAACAGTCCATCTGTGGTTAGCAGGATTACCGCCACAAGTGCTGCTATACTACGGAGTTAATTCTCGATTCACCTTAGCAACAACAACAGAAGAATTAGTATTGCGATCGCGGACTGGGTTAACAGCAAAAGCGCAAATTTCCCAAATTGAAGGTGTATCCCTACAAGTCGGGCAACTTGTCCAAGAAGCAGTCCGGGTTTTAGCCCGAAATATCCATTTAATAATTGCTTTGGATACTGGATTGGAAAGAATTGAGCGGGTAGATGCCATAAGTGCCTTCGCTGCATTTCCCCATATCTCCACCGTAGTCGCAGGGGAAAAACCAGCTGATTATTTATTTGCCAAACTACAGCAAACACCTAGTCGCTATGGTCTATTTTCTCTTAGTGGCGAACTAATTTCCAATGCCACGGGGGAAGCAGGAGAAGCAGTAAAATCAACAGTGCAAAAGTTAGCGCCAAAATTATCAACCTTGTTAGCAGCCAAGTTATGGCGATTGACAGAAAATCAAGGTTCTTCCCGCTTGGCTCTGAAGGCAACCTTAGAAATAATTAACAACATATCGCCTCGCGTTATTATACAGCGCGAAACAGTACGAACTTTCAAAACAGAAACTTCGATTCAAAAATCACTCCCTACTCCGATTGTCCCTATCGGTAGTCGAATGCAATATCGGGTAGAAAACCAGAGCGATCGCCCAGTATATTTAATCTTGCTGGGATTAAACAATAATCATACAGCGATCGCCTTCTATTCTTGGGAAACCCCCCAAGAACCAAACACTGCGGACACCAAGCCTATCCTTAAACAAGTCGTCATTTCTCCAGGTGAAACTCTCACCCTACCCCAAACTAATACTGCTTCCGAATGGATGATTTCAGGGCCAGCTTCTGAGTGCGAACACCAACTGATTTTTAGTACTGCCCCTTTTAACGGAACTCTCGCCGCCTTGAACACTGCCAAGTATTCCACAGCCGAACAAGGGCCAATTGGCCCATTGTTGAATTCCTTAGACGTTGTACAAGCCCTGCTACAAGATTTACATAACGCTAGTGCCTTCAAAACAGAGATGAACGGCACAACAGCCGATTCACATAGCTTGGATGTGAATAATTGGGCAAGTCTTAGCTTTAGTTTTCAAGTACTGTAAGTTAATGTGATTGAAGAAGAATGCAAATGTCAAACTATGAATTGGCTACGCTGGTGGGATACAGAAGAAAATTTGCTGTTGTGGAGCAGCAAACAAGCCCAACAGGAACGCCAGCGTGCTGAACAAGAAAGCCAACGTGCTGATATATTAGCAGCTAAGTTACGTGAACTAGGTGTTGACCCTGATGCGACGCCGATAGCGTAGCGGTAGCGAGTCCGCGTTCGCTTTTAGCGTCTCGTAGAGAGCGTCATAGCCCGTCGTAGACATCGCATAACCTCAAGGGATGCTGGGAATAATAATTTTGGGACATCAGCACCAAAATTCCATGAAACAGCAAAAAAATCAGTTTAGCCATCTTACTGCGATCGAAAGAAGTTATCTATCATTTCCGGCACAGTTTTTATTAAATCAAAATCTTCTCCAAGGCAAAATATTAGACTTTGGTTGTGGCTTTGGTAATGATGTTAAAATCTTGCGCCAAAAAGGTTGTGATATTACAGGCTATGACCCTTATTATTTTCCAGAATATCTTGATACTAAATTCGATACAATAATTTGCTTTTATGTTTTAAATGTTTTATTTACCGAAGAACAAACTAATGTACTAATGGAAATATCACACTTATTAAAACCAGGAGGCAAAGCTTATTATGCCGTGAGAAGGGATATCAAAAAAGAAGGTTTTAGAGAACATTATGTCCATAAAAAGCCAACATATCAATGTATTGTAAAACTTCCCTTTAATTCAATTTGTGTAGATGAATATCGAGAAGTATATGAATATATTCACTACAATCATCAGCGGAATTCATCTAATCATTGTATATTTTGTAATCCTCGGAAAAATCTAAATTTATTAACTGAATCAGCAACTGCTTATGCTGTTTTTGATGCCTATCCAATAAGCAAAGGACATATTTTGGTGATTCCTAAACGTCATGTTAGCAGTTATTTTGAACTACCATTTAAAGAGCAATCTGCTTGCTGGTTTATGGTGAATAAAGTACAAGAAATTCTCAAAGCAGAATTTGAACCTGATGGCTTTAATATAGGAATGAATATCAATCGAGCCGCAGGTCAAAATATTATGCACGCTAGTATTCATATCATCCCTCGTTACAAAGGTGATACTGTCTCTAATAAAAGTGGAATCAGAAACGTTATTCCTAAAAAGCAATAGTTTTTCTGTAATAATTCAGGATTCATAATTTTGCTGTAACTTTACCGTTTTGAAGTAATTATGAAAAAAATTAGGTTTTGTTGAAAATATTGCCAAATATTTCAGTTAAGCCAGATTATCTGGGTCTATTCCAAGCGCTCTTAATTGTTCCGCCAACTGTTGAACCCGTTGTTCTGCAACATCAGCGCGTAGTGATTCTTGTTGAGCGCGTAGTGATTCTTGTTGAGCGTGTTGCGCTTCTTGTTGAGCGCGTTGCGCTTCTTGTTGAGCGCGTTGCGCTTCTTGTTGAGCGCGTAGTGTCTCTTGTTGAGCGCGTAGTGTCTCTTGTTTTATTTGTTCTGCGGGCGTGAGATACCGTTGTCCTTGCTCATCATACCAATACATCCATTCCCGCGTTACACCACAATAATTTCCCCTTTCGCAACCAATTCCCAGTCCAATTTCTGGTAGCCAAATGGGGTTTCCCTCTTGCAATTCATACTTACCATTAACTAACTTATGTACTTCCAGATGTGGTTTGCGGCGGCGGCGAGAGGAATAAATCACATAATAAAGTACACCTAAAGCCTCATATTCATCCAATTTAGTAGTGTATTCTTTGCGATAATTTTGGGAAACTACTTCTAAAACGAAAATCGGTACAACATTTTCATCCCACAGCACATAACTGGGACGCAGTTCCTCATCATAAAACCGCTCTACTCCTAAGCTCAAAAACCCATCTGGCACAATTGGCGGTTTATCAGGGTGATAATAAATACCCATATCTATCGCAAACAACCAGTCCATGCGTTCTGACCAAAGTATCAGCAGGATCGCCTTTAACAAGCCTGGTATCAATTCTTGCAGTTCATTATCCACAGGCGTTTCATCAGAGTCTGGTAGTTCCTCGGCTGAGGGCAAGTACTTTGGCAAGTTGTACTCTAACATGGCTGGTTTTCGCAAAACTCAAAGGATATTTGGCTCAACAGAATTATAGCGATTTATCCCCTTGTAATGTCATTAGTAGTCTGTCTGATTAATCGCAAGGCGTGAACGAGTTCGTAGTCAGGACTTTAGTTCTAGTTTTTTAAGCACTAAAGTGCTTACTACAAACTCTCAAAATTAGCTTGACAAATTACTAGTTTACTACTGTATATTAAGTACTCTACTGACACTAATTGATAGTTTTTAACTACTAAACAATCTTAAATCTGCCGGAATCATGAGCAATAAAATTTATTTGATGCCTAAATTCTAACTGTCACAATCCGATGATCTTGACGAGCCAATGTTATGCTTTGACTAAGGGATACCACTTGTGGTATTGACAAACAGACAAGATTCGACAGATATATTAGTTACTAGCTCGTTTCCTGGTTGTGTATAGCATTGCCTCAGCTAAAGTTGCAGCCCAGTCAAGCATACAAGCGTTTATACCCCACCAAGGAAGTTGCTTCAGCCGATAAAATTTTGGTAACTCTTAACTATTAATAAATATATCGGTGCTTAGTACTATTCATGCTTTATATTTAGCGACAGGGTGGTGCAAACAGCTAACTTATGTTCAAAAACTTAGAAAGCAGTGCCCATCGGAAGCAATTCACGCTTCGATACTATCAGCACGTAGTGTAAGTAAAGGTTAAGTTGATATTCAAACGAATAATTTTTGCCAAATTGCGACAGATAAAGACTAAACTAAAAAGTCTTGTGCAGCAAAACCTGTAGCTTTAAATGAAGTAATCATGTCTAAGGTTCTTGTCTCTGATTCGATTGACCAAGCTGGAATTGACATTCTTTCGCAAGTTGCTACCGTTGATGTCAAACTAGGTCTAAAACCAGCGGAACTGATCGCAATTATTGGTGAGTATGACGCGCTGATGATTCGCTCTGGTACGCGCGTCACTCAAGAAATCATTGAAGCCGGCACTCAACTAAAAATCATCGGTCGTGCTGGTGTGGGTGTGGATAATGTGGATGTTCCGGCTGCCACACGTCGGGGAATTGTGGTAGTCAATTCTCCAGAGGGAAATACAATTGCCGCCGCCGAACACGCGCTAGCGATGATTTTGGCTTTATCTCGCCACATTCCCGATGCTAATGCTTCGGTGAAACGCGGTGCGTGGGATCGCAATAGTTTTGTTGGTGCGGAAGTCTACAAAAAAACTCTCGGTGTTGTCGGTTTGGGTAAAATTGGCTCCCATGTTGCCGCTGTAGCTAGGACAATGGGGATGAAACTCCTAGCTTATGACCCTTTTATTTCTACAGAACGAGCCGAACAAATTGGCTGTCAGTTGGTGGAGCTAGATTTACTCTTCCAGCAAGCAGACTATATCACCCTCCATATCCCGAAAACCCCAGAAACTACCCACTTAATCAATGCCACAACTCTGGCAAAGATGAAACCCACAGCCCGGATTATCAACTGCGCTCGTGGTGGGATTATTGATGAAGTAGCTTTAGCAGCAGCTCTGAAAGCGGGTAAAATCGGTGGTGCAGCCTTGGATGTGTTCGAGTCTGAACCACTGGGTGAATCTGAGTTGCGATCGCTAGGTAAAGAAATCATCCTCACTCCCCACTTGGGAGCCTCTACCACGGAAGCTCAAGTGAATGTGGCCATTGATGTTGCCGAACAAATTCGCGATGTCCTTTTAGGACTACCAGCACGTTCAGCCGTCAACATTCCCGGACTCGGCCCCGATGTGTTGGAAGAACTCAAACCCTATATGCAACTAGCAGAAACTCTCGGTAATCTAGTGGGACAACTAGCTGGTGGAAGGGTAGAAGTACTCAATATTCGACTGCAAGGGGAACTCGCAACCAACAAAAGTCAGCCTTTAATCGTCGCTGCCCTCAAAGGACTACTTTACCAAGCTTTGCGGGAACGAGTAAATTACGTAAATGCCAGCATCGAAGCCAAAGAACGCGGAATTCGGGTGATTGAAACCCGCGATGCTTCCATTCGAGATTATGCAGGCACTCTGCATCTAGAAGCCACGGGTACTTTAGGTACTCATTCGGTAACAGGTGCTTTGTTGGGTGAGCGGGAAATCCACCTCACTGACGTTGATGGTTTCCCGATTAACGTCCCACCCAGCAAATATATGTTGTTTACCCTGCACCGCGATATGCCGGGGATTATCGGCAAACTTGGTTCCCTACTCGGCAGTTTTAATGTGAATATTGCCAGTATGCAAGTAGGTCGTAAAATCGTCCGTGGTGATGCCGTAATGGCTTTGAGTATAGATGACCCTTTACCAGAGGGCATTTTGAATGAAATTATAAAAGTCCCTGGTATTCGGGATGCGTATACAGTAACACTATGAGTGCTGAGTGCTGAGTAACGAGTGCTGAGTGAAAAAGTTAGGAGTAAGTAGTAAAGAGTGAGCAGTTAAACCTATGAGTGCTGAGTAAAAAAGTTAGGAGTGAATAGTCAAGAGTGAGCAGTTAAACAGGAGAACTCCTAACTCTTAAACTCATAACTCAACACTCAACACTCAGCACTCAGCACGGGCTAAACGCCCCGCTTCCGCTAACAGCACTCAGCACTCAGCACTCAGCACTCAGCACTCAACACTCAGCACTCAAAAATGGCAAACACCTGGTGGGAACTAAATATTTTATGTGAGCCAGACTTAGAAGATTCGATCTTTTGGCGACTGGAAGATTTTGGCTGTCGTGGTACAGCTAGTGAAAATAAAGGAAATTCATCTTTAGTCAAGGCTTATCTGCCAACAATTCAAACGCAGCTACTAGATTTGGCAGCGCTGTCGCTATGGCTGCGTCAAGATGCCCTCTGTGTAGGAATTTCATCTCCTTCTTTGCAATGGCAGTTAATTGATGAGGAAGATTGGGCGACTAGCTGGAAACAATATTGGCATCCGCAAGAAATAGGCGATCGCTTCCTAATTAACCCCGCTTGGCTACCATTACCAGAAACAACGGAACGGTTTGTCATTCGCCTTGACCCTGGTGTAGCATTTGGTACGGGCAACCATGCCACTACTCAGCTATGTTTGGAATCCCTGGAAATGCGGCTAAGTGGAGTTCCTCAGTCCTTTGTGGGTAATAGTGGTAAACATGAGCATCTGGTAATTGCGGATATTGGCTGTGGTTCTGGTATCCTTTCTATTGGGGCGCTGCTATTGGGAGCCGAGAAAGTCTATGCAGTGGATACTGACCCTTTGGCGGTGCAATCAACTATCAGTAATGGGGCGCTGAATGAGATTAGCCCAGAACGTTTACTACCTGCACAGGGAAGTGTAGACGTTTTGACAAAACTAATTGCAAGCCCAGTGGATGGTATTGTCTGCAATATTTTGGCTCATGTGATTATTGAATTGATTCCAGAAATGAGTGCGATCGCTAAACCTGAAACTTGGGCAATCTTCAGTGGTATTTTACTGGAACAATCTAAAGCTGTTGCTGACGCTTTAGAAGAAAATGGTTGGGTTGTCGCTACCCTGTGGAAACGTAAAGAATGGTGTTGCTTAAATGTACGGCGTTCTTAATTCGGTATAAATTATCGCAATCCGCAGATCCCCGACTTCTTAAAGAAGTCGGGGATCTTTAAGTAGGTGACATAATATATAGATTACCCACTATTGACTTTTGAAACTAGCGATGAAAGAACGGCTACAAATCCACAAAAAAGCTGACTCATCCGCTTATTCGTCAGAGCAAAGTCAGTTGCAATCGCATTTATTCACTACCCACTCTCAACTTGGCTCCAACAAGCCTATAGTACAGGCAAAGGTAGAAAATCAGAAATTTCAACAATATCAGTTTGAGGCAACGAAACTCCAAATACAAGCCAAGCATGGCACGATCACGCCAGAGGGACAAGAGCGACTCACTGTATTGCAAACAAAGATGAATGAGTCGTTGCAGCAAGGAAAGGAACACTCTTTGCAGTTTGGTCATCACCTGAGCAAAATGGCGATAAAACGTGCTGATAGTGTGTCAATAGGAGAAATACAGCCAAAACTGACTATTGGTCAATCAGGAGATCGATATGAGCAAGAGGCGGATAGTGTCGCTACTTCTGTAGTTAACCAAATTAATCGATCTCCTCTGCAAAACCAGGATGCACAGCAGACGATACCAGCTAATAAGAACGAACAAGCAAAGTCTGAAGAAATATTAGCAGTAAATAACTCAGCAGATAAAAAACAAAAATTTTTACAAGAATATTCACTAGCCAAAACACTAGTAAATGGTATAGATGACACATTGCCACAAGATAAAATTCTGGAACAACTTTTCAAAAACTTTGTAAATATCCAATTTCAATACACAATGGTGAGCAAGAGTCCAGAAACGCTCTTAAAAGGCTCTCCGGAAGGGGATTGTCAGACATTAGCCCGTGCTTTTAAAAAAGTTGCAGAAGAATATTTTGGGATTGAAAAAATAACAATTGAAAGTATCGCCAAACCTTTTTTGAGTGAAGCTGGAGCTACCCCATACCAAGGGAAAAAGCCTAATTGTGATGACGGGAAACGATGGTTTTTCCAAAACCATTATTGGGCTAGCTGGAATGGGAAAATTTATGATGTTTTATTCCTCAGCAATAAACGAACCGAAGCTGATATGGCAAAACAGGTGCAACCACTCACATCAATGTTGATGCCTGAACAAGAATACTATCAAACAGAAAAAGGAAAAATTGTATATCCAATTGTTAATAAGTATTCCACTGTAGAGGTGACGATTTTTGAGAAACTGAAAAACTTTGTTAATAATCTTGGTCGGTTTTTCTCGAACAGTATGAGTGCGATAATCAATAAAATTCGGTCTTTATTTGCCCAAAGTGGAAACAATACCAGTGGTTTGGATTCTCTAATGAGAGAACTTGAACATGACAAAAATAATGCTGCGATCGCAAACAAATAAAGTCAATAATTCCAACTTAATATTGTAGGGTGGAAATTGCTCAAAAATTTTGGCATCATTTCAATATAATTTAAAGCAACGTCCAAACTAGCTAACTGTTACCGCTTCCTTTTGATAATGAAGTGCGTAGGCTAGCAAAAACCGCAGGCATCACTATTCTCCAGTTTCAAAAATGATCGTGGGAAATGATGCAGAATCAAGATATCCACAATCAATCTTCCAGTACTACCATGACCACCATTAAGGAGCAACTCCTTGCTGCGATCGAAAGCGCTCCAGAATCGATTCTAGAAGAAACCCTCGACTATCTCGAATACCTCAAAACCAGAAAAAATGGCTCTGGTATTAAACCAGCAAATGCCATTATCGAAGATGGGGAACCAATACTGCGTGGCTCCAAAGCTAAAGATTTGCTGAAATTTGCTGGTACTTGGCAAGGTGAGGACTTTGAACAATGTCTCCAGTCTGTTTATGATACCCGCTCCCAGGCTGAATTCTGATGTATATGCTTGACACTAATCATTGTAGTCGCATCATCTTCGGTGAACCCAATCTCATCCAACAGCTACAAGCCCATAGCGAAACTGGCGTTGGTACGAGTGTCATAGTCTGTGGGGAACTACTTTATATGGCAGCCAAATCTGAACAAAAAGCCGCCAACCTCGAACGGATTAAAGCTTTTCTAAACACTATCGACCTTTACCCCATTAATCTACTAATATCAGACGTTTATGGCGATCTCAAAGGCACACTTGTCAACGCATTCGGCCCTAAAGAGAAAGCCGAACGGCGAAAATTCAACATACAGACTCTGGGCTTTGGGGATAACGACCTTTGGATAGCAGCTACTGCAATTCACTACAACCTCACAGTAGTCTCAACGGACAATGATTTCCAACGTATTCAGCAGGTACGCCCTTTTGCTTTAGAGTCTTGGGTTTGAACACCAATGTCCAGCTTACTAATTTGCCTTTCACCACTGCCCGGAATTATCTTCCTGTTGCAAACCAATTAACTGTCGCCGCTTCCAAGCATAGTGAAGAATATTAATCCCTAATTCCTGAGCTGTACGAATGGTCAATCTGGGTAAACTCAAATCTCTATCCAATCCCCAAGCCGTTGCTAAATCTCCAATTGCTAAAATAATTCCTCCACCAATTAACAGTTTAATTTGTTGTTGATTAACCATTGGCAAGGCAGCAAATAAGAAAGGTTTTGTCCTTAAAGGATGACTGCGTTGCAATTCTTCTAAAGGTCTTAAAGGACTCTCTAACTGTTGTGCCAAAGCTTGAGTACTCTCAATTAAAGGATTAGCATTTGTTGGTGCATCAACAAAAAGTACACCACCTAAATTTAAATAATTTTTGAGGGATTCAAATTCGAGACTATTTAAAGATATAGCCTGTCCACCTGTGAGATAAAGGATGTCATAGTCTTGGATATTTTCTGCTAAAGAAACCTGACCGGGTTCATCAGCCCCTCGCAAACTTGGGTATAGGGGTTCTACTGCTTGTAATAAATACGAAAGGCTGAAAAAATTACGCGCACATTCGGGATCGCTATGATTAGCCTGCGCCATACATACAAGTGCTTGGGGACGCATTTGTGCCTGACGGCGATAACGCAAATCAATATTGTTATATCCAGGAAAGAAAGCATCCGCAGGTTGGGTAATGTCAGTATGTCCTGGTTGTAGGAGTATTCGACATATTTCTATTTCTGAACTGGCTGGTGTAGAGTTTATTTGATCAATTCGATAAGTTTCTTGAACAACATCTCTTTGCTGTCCGCGCCGCAATTCATCAGGGTCTACATAGCTAACTACTAAGTAAATCATGAGCGGTTCAGAACTTACTACTTCTAGATCGATAGGAAAATCATAAGAAGTTGGTACAACAATTAGATTACCTGCTAAATCAATTGCAATACCAGGTTGAATTTGTACCCAACGTCCATCTCGATATCTAGCTTCAACTTGGCTAGGAGCAGTCACATCTCGCACGCCTAAACCGCAGACAATTCCTGGTTGATTTAAACTTTGATATTGAGCATTTTGCCGATTACGGTGGTAATCATGGGCTGTGCGCCAGCGTTCTGCATTAATTAGTAACCCGTCTGCGGCTTGCAGGCGTTCAAAAGATTTTATTGGTGGGGGTGGGAAAGGATGGGACATAAATAATTCAAAATTCAAAATTCAAAATTAAGAAAAGTTTAGGCAGAGGTGCAGAGAGAAGAAGTTTAAAATTTTATTAGTTAGGGGGATTTTCGATAGATAATTCATAAGTGCAAAAAGCAGGTTTTTCTTGTTCTATTATTCTTTGAATAAGTTCTTCGTTGATAATGCCACTAGAAAGATTTGAACGCAAACGTACTATAAAATGATATGGTTGTCCACCTGCTAAAACTGCATTTCCTAATTGTGCATCTCCGATAATGAAACTTGGGCCAAAAGGTTCTGTAATACTAATATGTTTATCAGCTTCATTAGGTAAATCTTCGTCTAGCGGTAAACCAGTATAAAGATGCAAGTAGAGACGCAATCCTTTACGAGTTCCTCGCCAGCGATAAAGTTCTACAGCTCGGCGAATTAAACGCCGTTGTTGCTGGAGATCCCAAACAGAATCTACTTGCCAAGCAACCCAATGAGCCATAAAGGGTAGTAATGCTTGCGGTGCTGTCAAAGGATCGAGGTTTGCCCACATGACATTGTAACTATCAACTATTGGTTGAAAAGCTTGCTCAAATATTTTCATGAAGCGACCAATAAAATCCACTTCTCGATACAAAATTGGCAAGAATTCCATGTAGGCAGTGTAGGGACGGATATATAAATCGAAATACTCGCTTCTCTCAATTTGTTCATTGTCTGTGCCTGGGTCTATATGTAGGGTAACTAGGCTGCGAAAATTGAGAGTTAGTTTGTCTTTTTTTCCAGGGGAAATCGCTTCTTGGTCTTCAAAAAATGTGTCGGGAATTGAGAAGTAGAGGACAGCATCCATTTGCCCGCGAGGAGGTATTTCACTGCCTTCTGTGCCAATTTGACACCACTGGGATGGAAAGTTTCCTTCAACGCTTAAGCTTACCCGCAAAGGACGTTGTTCTAAGTTTTGCACCTGCACAATCATCTCGCTAGGATGTCCGGGATGCAAGAGCAAACTACGTCCAGCTACATCAATATTTTCTGCATTTGCAAATGCTAAACCTGCCACAGGTAAAGCTTCGGGAATTTGCATTGGCGTTAATTGAATGCTTACAGCTGGACTTGAGCGACTTTGAACCATAGCATTAGGGACTGGGGGAGAATAACTACTGACAAATTACGAATTACGAATTACGAATTACGAATTATCTGGATGTCGTGATTTGAACGCAGATTTGTATCAGCCCAAGAACATATCAAACCTTCCGCTCCTGGATCGATCAATTGTTCTGGCGATGGTTGTCGTCGCCAATTTTCTCCTTGCTTGCGGATGGGAAACAGCAAGACGGGGCCTAAATGACGCACGCCTGGGGTTTGTTGGAGTAATGCCACAATATCTGATGTATAAACTGGTCGCCCAAAAGGCCAACCTTTGCCGTCGATTCCTCCAGTTAATGGATTTAAATATTTATACAATGATCGCCTTAAATTTTGGCGAATTTCTTCGCTGGCAAAAGGGTTGTTGTATGCTGGCTCTAAAGCAACTTCTGTCTGTACAGAAACACCTACGTAATTCGGTTCTTGTAATTCTATTTGTACCCCTAATAACCGTCTTTCATCTAAGTAACTCAAAATTTGCTCTTGCAGGGCATTACTGAGGGCAAAATCTTCTGGTGTCATGCCATTGCCTTGCGCGATCGCATCTGTATTGGCATAAGGAACTACCAGTAAACTAACTATACCAGCTTGTCTCCGGGAATTCGCTGGCAAACACCGGACACGAGCGATCGCACCAGCACCCGCCTGTTGAGCTAAAACTTCAAAATCTTCAGCAGTGACGGCGCGATCGCGTGTGCGAAGGATGCGGGGAGCCTTCATCACAGCCTGTTCCAGCGATTCGGCATCCGCACCATTGATTGCTGGTACACGATTGACCACACTAGCAATGTATGGATATGCAGACTTCAAAAACTGGATTGCCCCAGTTTGAACATTGCCTTCTCTACCACCGCCTGTGCGATAAGCAACCATTTTAATCTCTGAACCACGGGGAGGAATCGCCCCGTACTGGTGTTCCGACTGGTTGTTTTCCAGGGTACTAACTTGTACAGATGTGTCATCTAGTGATGGTTGCTGGATTCGCGTTGGCGCAGCCTGCCGCAGGCTTCGCACGTATGTTTGCTGTTTAAGTTGGCTAGGTTCACGAATCAGCGGCCCAAATTGGATTGTACCAGTGATTGAATCGATGGTGTAATGAAAGTTATGCGGGCCAGAATCAGCAAAATCTCTGACTTCAGTCCACTTCTGAGGCAATCCACCAGCGGGAGTAACTAGAATATACTCATTTTCTCGGCGTTCTAAAATTGGTGCGTTTTGTAATTCAAAAGTCTGACCGGGTGTACCATCACTAATTCCTAAGCGCTCATCTTCAATAAAGGTACTGTGACTAGCCCTAACTGTACCGCCAATTGACCGCACTGCTAAACCAGTTATTCGTGGTGGACGATTGTAACCAGATTGATTGGCTTCTGTAGTAATAAAGCTACAACGTAGCCAACGACCCCGGTAAGAGGTAAAGTTGGTAACAGGCCAATTTGGCGGTAAATGCAGACGGACATCTGCCCCTTCAGACGGATTACCACCCTGTTCAGCAAGTTCATAAAAACTGAAACCGCGAGTTTCATCATCTGACTCTTGGAATAAAACTGGTTGCCAATGTTCTCCATCCCAGGCTTCCCACTTCCGAGGCGGTTGATTGGGGTTAATACCAGCAGGCGTAGCTGCGGCTCCTTGAAAAGTGATATCTAGAACATTACCATCTAGAGGATCATCAGAAGCGATCGCTAAATAAAAGCAGTTACCAGGCTGAGGTTCCTCTTCAAATATCGATTGTTCATTACCTGTCCAGAAACCGTTAGATTCACGAGTCCATGTACTTGTGACTCTTTCTCGCAGAGATTGGGGAATATCTTCGGTGGTTTGGGCGGTTAAGAAGTGTTGTATGCGCGGGTTGCCGATAATTAGAGGAAAATCTGTACTAAAGGTAATACCTTCTGTGGTTTCAGTTTGGATAGTTGAAGCTTCTAATCCTGCCGGAATAGTGTAGGCTTCAGGTAGTGCAGCACTTAAATAAAAAGTTAATTCCGTGCGGGCTGGGGCGGGAGGTTGGAGACGAATACCCAGTAATTCTAGGAAAGCTACATAATTTTTTCGAGGTACTTGGTTAAATCTGAGCAACATCTGGTCAGTTAACCAAGCAAATAACTCAATTAGCGTAATTCCTGGGTCACTGAGGTTGTGGTCTGTCCATTCTGGACAGTAACGCGGAATACGCATTATACATTCGTCTACCAAATCATCGAAGGCGCGATCGTCTAAGTTGGAAGAAGGTAATTTTGGTAGAAAGTCAAAGTTCACGATTCCTCCCCAGCTGAAACCAAATAATAAGGATAAACAAAGCTATAAATATCGGGACTGTCTTTGAGTCGATAATTGATGATGATATCCACTCTGCCACGCACAGGGTCGGGATCGGTGAGAATTTCATCAACAATAATCCGTGGTTCCCAAACTTCTAACGCTTCCAAAACATAAAGACGGATTTGCAGCAAGGTTTCGCTATTCAAGGTTGCAAACGCCAGTTCTGACAAGCGAGATCCAAATGTCGGTCGATAAACCCGCTCACCTACTCCAGTGCGAAGGATAATCCAAATAGATTCTTTAACTTTTTGATCTTCACGGCTAAGTTGTATCCCACCTTGCACACTTAAATGCAGTGGATAAGCCCAACCTGTTCCCAAATACTCTCGTTGACCACCATAAACCATATCTGGCACTTAGACAGCTGTTACATGGATATCTTCAAAGATATCGGCACAGAAAGTTTAAGCCTATTCGCCAAAGGTCGAGGTTGAAGAGGCAGGGGGGCAGGGGGGCAAGGG
>CAXUOL010000067.1:0-16066 GCA_964252435.1 uncultured Nostoc sp. | reverse complement strand
TGAAGCTGCCATCAGAATAGACTGCATCACTGACCACATCTCCAATTCGGATCACGATTTTGGTTTGAGGCTCCAAGTTAACTGTATGCGCCCCAATGGTTGTTTTGATGTTGCCGTAGCCATCAATCCAGGCAATTCGATCTGGTGAAACATTTGGGATTTGCTCACTCTTAAGGCTATCTCCCAGAAGGCTAAAATCTTCACCCATGATGGCAGCCGCCGCGGGAGGAAACACATCCCGTGAACGAAACTGCGAACCACCACGAGAAACGTTGACGACTCGCAACTCCTTTGTATGGTCTTTGATAAAGGAGAGAGTGTAGCCTGCATTCACACCCACTACTTTTACACCATTGGATAAAAGCGCATAAGTTAGTCCTTCACCTTCATTGTCTCGACGGGCTTCGGGATCATCTTGACGAGGGGCACAGTTGTGATAAATTAAGCGATCGCTAGGGCCTGGGTTGAGTCCAAGTTGGGCAATCCAGAATCCCGTTGCTAAGGTACTGAATGCTGGAACCGAAAGCAAATGAATTTGGGCATGGGGAAAAGCCATCAGCAGACGTTGTGTGACTTCTGTAAATGCCGGATCTCCTGTACCGTAGTCTGCAATGACACAGATAAACATTCTGCTCCTTCTTTTGATGGGTAGTAATTTGCAATCAATGGTTAACTTTGCAACATCACCGTTTCTCTATATTTGTCAATACATTCTACTGGACTGACGCTCTAGTAGATTATCCCCCAGAACCGGAAGGCAGGATTAAGTTGTGGGAGCATACTTGCGACTTGTGAACTATGCTTTTCTTTGATTAGGGGCGATCGCTTGTAATATATAGTTTATACAATCACCGTGTTACTAAAATTTTAGTTTAATATTAGGGAATTAAGAAATGTCTACAGAGCAAGATTTAAACGAAGGCCGCTTGTTTATTAGCTAACCAGTCTTTGCTAACCGAAAGATGTGACTTGAGTTCATCTAAATTAACCTCTGAATCAAAACCTGGCGTTTGTCGAGGCTGTGTACATTCTAGTACAATTGGTCCGTTAAATTGAATCGAATCTAGAGCAGCAAAATGTTGATTAAAGTCAATATGTCCAAACCCAATACCCTTCCTATTAGAATCAGATATCTGATATACGCTGAGTTTATCGCCACAGCGAATAATGGCTTTAACTAAATTATCTTCTTCCAAATTCATATGAAACGCATCCAAAACAATGGTAAGATTTGGTGCATTAATTTGCTTAAGCATACCCAACACATCGGTACTATTGAGAATGAAGCGACACAAGTAACGATTTAGGGGTTCAAAACCTAACTTAATATTGGCTTTTGCCCCATAAATAGCAATTTCTTGACATGATTCAACTAGTAGTTCGATGGTTCCTGCATAAGCACTACCTGATTGGTTTTGGATATATTCATGACAGGTAATAATTGGCTGTCCCAGTTCAGCACCGTAATCAATCAACTTTTTGTAGTAGTCAATAGCATATTGTCTGATATTTGGTAAACTGCTTGCTAAATCTACGTTACCTGGCGTGAGGGAAAATATTTCTAAGCCTTTTTCGGCAAAGATTTTCTTAACATCTTTAGGCGAAGATTGAGCAATGTCAACAAACAGTTCTACACCATCGAACCCCATTTGAGCAATAATTTTTGCGATTTCAATCAGATGAATATTGCCGAATATCCATGTAGTTACACCAATTTTTCTGTGCATATCAACCTCATTTGTGATAACTAGTAAAAATTTGATGTTGTTAACGTAGCTTGATTAATGTCACTTTTTTACCCAAATACTTATGAATTAGTGGTTTATCTGGATTGGTACAAGTTCTGAGCTAAGTGATGCGATAAAAATTCCATTTAGCATTCTGCTCTCAATGAGATTGTATTCCTTTGACGCTCTTGTTGAATAAAATTATTAATAACTTTAATTACCGATTTTTTGTCAACTGTCACAAGATAATCACCTTCGGGGTTGTAACATTGACCTATTCTTTCCAACAATACAAAGCGCGGATCTTGTCCAGTCTTTTTGTTATCTGCAATCATTGCATGTATGAGTTGTTCAGTAGTGATTGATGCAGGAAACGGATTGTTGAAGCCCAATTTTTCTTCAATAATGTAGTAATGACGCTTCACGTCTTTTTCTGAAATTAATCCCATCTCTAAGCAGAGGTGTGCAGCAATTTTCATACCGTAGGAAACTGCTTCTCCATGAGTTACTTTTGCCAGCCATTCAATGGCATGACCAAAGGTATGACCGTATTCAAGAATAATAGCGTAAGTTTTCTCTCCTGGATCTTTTTTAAGAATTCTTAATTTGGAAAGAATAATGTTGTAGGCAAGTTGGTACAGTTGCTCGTCTGTGAACTTAACCTCAAGATTTAGAACTTCTTCTAAGTAGTCTAAAAATGAGGCATCAGATATAAATCCATTTTTGATACCTTCAATAATGCCACTGCGGCGAGAAGAAGGCGGTTCTGTTTTGAGATATTTGGTATCTACCCAAATGAATATAGGTGCATGATAAAGACCAAAATGATTTTTTCCAGTTTTACCATTAATAGCTTGTTTGTTACTGAGGGTGCTGTCGGTTTGACTTGTCATGCTTGTCGGTATTTCAATAAATCGGATACCACGGAAAATCAACCCAGCTACTAGACCAACGATATTTCCAACTGTTCCACCACCAAATGCTATCAAAATAGATTTTTTTGATACACCTTTGACAATTAAAGTTTCGCAGGTTTCTTCCAAAACAGAAAAATATTTACATTTTTCACCAGCAGGTAAAAATTCAATCTGACAGGGGTATTTTTCACTGATTTTCTTGAACAAATCTTTGCCATACAACTCAAATAGGTGTGGCTCTGTAAAAAAAAAGATTTTATCGAAGGAATATTTTTCCAATTCTTCTAAAAATTTGTCCTGAATTTCAAACCCAAAAAGAAAGGGACTGGGCTTCTCCAAGCAGGTACTGAGTGTGATTACTTTTCTGGGAATAAACTTTATATTCTGAACATCAGTCATGCTATTTATCCAGTTATTTAGCTTTAATAGCCATTAGTTTTTTCCATTCAGTATGTGCATTTGCAGTCAAATCTTTCTTTGTTAACTCTGAGCATATCCGGCATCGACTACTATTGTCTGACCGGTAATTGCTCGTGATGTATCTGAGGCAAGAAACAGATAAGTTCCCACTAATTCATTCGGTGTAAGTTCGATGGGAATAGACTGTTGTTCGTGTAGATTCTTATGTTTGGCTTCTGGTGTTACCCATTGATTGAGTTGTCTTTCAGTCATAATCCATCCTGGAGCCACAGCATTAACCCGGATATAATGCTTTCCTACGGCTTCTGCAAGACTGCGAACCATGCCGATTATTGCTGCTTTAGTTGTCTTGTAGGCAATCATATCTGGCTTGGCAACCCACACGACATGAGAGCTTGTCATAATGATGCTACCGGAACCAGCATTGATCATGTCTGGTAATAGTTCACGACAGGTAACGAAATAGTGGGTTACATTCAGTTGAAACAAGTCATTCCACGCTTGCTCTGACATTTCTAGTAACGGATATCTCGGATCGTAACCAGCGTTATTGATGAGGACATTCACTACTGGTCTTTCTTTTTTGATCTGAGCTAAAGTTGAGGTAAGTGCTGAGGTATCAGTTAAATCTACACAATATACATTGACTTTGCAGTTATATTTTTCACATTCTTTAGCTAGAACTAAACCTTTGTTGTAATCTTGATCAAGAATGGTTACTTCCTTCGTCTGCGCTGCAAAGGATCGAGTTAAAGCTTCTCCAATACCATTACTACCACCTGTGATTAAAGTATGCTTATTTTTTAAATCTGGATAAATTGGATTCATTATTTTCTTATTTTTCGGAATTTTCAGGTAAACTTATCATCACTTAATCTAATATCTTTGTGCGACCTAACAATAATCTATTTATCCTGGAATCGTTCTATTCAAGATTGGTAGTAACCACCCGATCGCAGTACAAAATTGGATTTTTATGATTTTTTTTATAATGATAATTAGAACAGCCAGAGGAAGAGTTGAGTGACGCTCGATTCATCCTTCCTCTGCCAACGATTATTATTCTCGCTACCTTTTTTCTCATTATTTGGAGGTATTGACAAAAGGTACATGCTTTTAAACTATTACTGATGGGTTGAGTGTGTTAATGCTCATGAATAGACCTTCATGTGGCTCATGCGTCCGGGTTCCCAACGTCCCACCTTCGCTTGCTCGACCATCGCGTCGAGTTCAGCGCTATCTTGCACAGGCTGGCGCATCTCAAACACCTTTTCCTTGGCAATCTTGCCATCTTGCATATCAAATACATGGACGATCCGCATGAACACCAGTGTGCCCACACTGTACTCCCAGATGCCGTCGGCAGCGACCTCGAAGGTGCAGATGGAGTCATCGAATACACGGGTTGGTGTAGCGAATCGCTCGTAGCAAATGCGGAACTCCACATCCTTCATCGTCGTGAACAACTGCTTGTAAAACAATTTGAGAGCCTCTTTGCCTTCAATGCGCTTGTTCAGACCGTGGGGGTTGGGAGCCTCCCACACGCAGTCGTCAGTAAAGGCAGAAAGCGCAGACTCAACTGAATTAGTATCTTCAGCATGAAAGTGGGTATCGACCGCTGCCATGTTAATGGCAATGATGTCTTCAAAGGATGTCATATCAGCAAAACCTTTATTTTACAAATCTTACAGCATGAAATTGTCTAGGAAGAAACCCAGTGCCATTTCTTATACTAAATTTTAACAAATTATGAAGGTTTAAGTCCCCTGCCTTTTGTGGCAGCATGTTTTGATGCCTAAATCTAAATACCCGTTACAAAACGTAATTGCGAATTGGTTTAATTGGATATTTTAGTAGTTGGTAGGTTCGCCTATTTTGAAAACTTGAAGAGGAATTCAGATGCTGTAAAGCTGATGCAGCTTAATTTAGATAGGATTATTGTAAGCACTTATCATGTGATTACAGAGTGAAATGAACAAATAACTGCTCATTTCACCCCTATTAGTAACGTTAAAGTCTTAGTCAACGCAATGAAAACAATTACTTCACTTTTTAGCGAAGAACGCAACCAACTCCAGACAGATATTGATAATACAATCGGCATTGAGCAAATAGTTAAAGTGGTTCAAAACCGACTCGATAATCTCGAAAGAATTTACATTGAAAAGCTTAATTTGGCTCAAGTTCGTCTGGCTTCCTTTTTCCTGGATACGCTGCGGCAGTCTATCGCCACTCTTGCAGCAGCTGACTATTCTCAAATTGCTCCAACAGAGCAAAGGCAAATTACTAACTCAAGTACAAAGTTTTTTTCCAGCAGATTAATTCTGAAACTGCTAAAAGGACTAATTTATATAGGCATATTAGGTTCGTTGTTCTCCTTAACTAAAACTAACTCAGGTGCATGGATGGCTATCTTACTAACCTCTGTACTTCTAGGGGTAGAAGTTGTACTTCAACTCGACTCAAACAACCAGCAAAATTCTATATCTTCAGAGCTATTAGAATTACCTAAACCTATGCTCAGGATTGATAGCAAAATATTTTTAGATCACCTTGGCGATGCTCTCAACACTATCGACCTAGCAGTAGCTAGAGTAGAAGAAGGGAATAAACATGAAGGCGACTTAGCAATAGAAGAACTGCCAGAGCTATTGAATTTTCTGCAAAGGCTAATGGGCGCATCAAAACTTGATAAACCCCAAATGGCTTATGAACTTGCAAAACTTCTGCCACAGATTTTAATGTCTCAGGGAATTAACGCTCAAATTTACCGACCAAATGACCCTCACAGCGATCGCGAGTATTTTGACTTTGAGCCAAGTATCGACCCCGATACCAAAGATCACGTCACTCTAACTCCGGCTTTGTTGAAAGGCGATCGCTTAATTAGACGCGGTCGGGTAATTGAGCCAGCATATTCCTCTGCTAGAGAATAATAGACAATAAGGGTATGGAAATTTTAGAAACAATCGGTTTTGATTTGGGACACGGTGAAACGGCTGTAGCTAAAGCGATCGTGGAAAGCATCGAACCTCCCCAGATGCTGGAGATTAATAATAAGAAGAACCAAATTACAGCCCTTGGTTGGCATCCCAAACTCGGTTATCTTGTCGGCGAACAAGCATTAATTCAAGCTGGTGTTACTCAACTGACAATCTCTTTCAAGCAAAAACCCAACAACGATCCCAAATATCGGGAAACAATTAGTACTTTTGTGGCAACCTACTACCGCCTTTTGCAAGAAAGCAAACAACTCGAAGGTGGGGAAAGTAGCTATTTTTACATTGGTTGCCCTTCAGGATGGTCAGTTAGCGATCGCTCCGAATACCAAAAGCTACTTCAAGAAGCTGGCATTCCCCAACTCAATGTTGTACCAGAATCGCGGGCTGCTTTCATGCAAGCCAAAGAAGCCGGGAAGTTGGAGTATGACAAACTTGTTGCATCGGTGCTAATTGTCGATATTGGTTCTTCAACCACAGATTTTACTTTGGTTAAAAGCTTAGAAGAGATCCCGATAGATTTCGGGAGTAATACTTTGGGAGCATCTTTGATTGACAAAGCTATATTTGCCCGGACTCTTGCCAACCACGAGCAAAAAGCATTACTCGAAAAAGTATTTAAGGAATATCCACATCACCAAGCTCGTTGTGAACTTGCTTGTCGCAAAGCTAAAGAAGATTACTTTTCTAATGAACAGCTATACAGCGATCCTGAATCTTTTGCGCGTGGCTTCGAGTCGATCAATGAACAGATTTATTTTATTCCCCAAGTAAATAAATTGCTGATGGAGGAAATTTTAAACCAACCCTTACTGGAACTGGAGCATCATAGTTGGATTAAATCATTTCGTGATTCTTTAAAGGAAGCAAAAGAAAAGCTGGAAAAACTTGAAATTGTGCCGAAACTTGTGCTGATGACTGGCGGTGCATCTCGGATGAAGTTCACGCACGTTCTTTGTCAGGAAATGTTTCCCGAACCAGAAACGCTGCTTCGCCCCGATCCAGAACCGGAACGGTGCATTGCAATGGGTTTAGCACGAGTAGGACGATGGGATCTGCGTGCTGCTGCTTTTAAGCAAGAAGTGAACAAACTATTTACCTCGAATAAGCTTAAAGGTTTGATTGAAAGGCATATTCCAGAGTTAATCGCATCACTAACTAAGCCTTTGGCGGATGGCTTAATTATCAACGCAGTTAAACTAGCTTTAAAAGATTGGCAAAAAAACAAAATACGGACTTTAGCCGATTTAGAAACATCTTTGATCGGTCGGGCAGAACAGTGGCTCAAAAGCGATCGCGCCGTACAGATAATTAATCATCAATGCGCTTCTTGGTTTAGCAATAAAATCCAACCCGATTTAGCCGCACAAACCGATCCAATATGTCGAAAGTTTCAGATACCTAGAAGCAGCTTAAGGTTCGAGGATAGTATTGACCCAAATTTTGTTAACCCAGAGTTACAAATTGGAAATGCTATTCTGGCTGAAACAGTAGCGTTTATCGTCAATGTAGTAATTGGTGGAGGCGCTGTGGCTAGCATTATCACTCTCATACTAACTGGACATTTAACCTGGCCGATTGCACTAGTATATGGGGCTTCGGTCATGGCGGCAGGAATGGAGCTAAATCGTAAGACTGTTCAAGAAGTAATAAAGACAAATGTAGATGTACCTAGTTGGATTCGTTCTAATTTTTTGAGCGACAAAAAAATTGAGGATATATGTGAGCAAATAAAGCCTGAGTTAGAGAAAGTTCTTCAAGAACAACTGACAGCGAATAACGAGGCTTTTGATAAACTGATTGTCAAAGTTGAGCAAGGACTTCAAAACAGCCTTTCCACTAAGGTTCAATCTTGCATAATTCTGATCCAATAGCGGTAGTTAGTGAGCTACAACAATAACAATTATTCTAAACTTTCTGCTTACCAGTGAATTAAATATGTAAGCTGCTCAAATGTCAATGGTTAAAATAATAGTTTTCTTTTTCCTGATTGGGCTGATTATCGCTGGGATTTTATTCAATCCGATTTTAGTAAAAAGGCGAAGAAATCGGCTCAAACATCGTCCTTTCCCCCCACTTTGGAATGCCATTATTGAGAATAATCTTCCCATTTATCTCTGTCTTTCTCCAGATGAAATCAGACGACTTCAGGGACATATTCAAGTTTTCTTAGCAGAAAAGCAATTTATTGGCTGTAGAGGATTACAAGTGACAGAGGAAATGAAATTAACTCTTGCTGCTGTCGCCAGTTTACTCCTATTAAATGAACGTGGGCAGTACTTCCCCAGACTTCGTTCAATTCTGGTGTATCCCAACGCTTATTTTGTTCAGGAAACTACCTCTGTCGGAAAATATGTTGTTGAAGAAAGGCGTGTAGCAAGACTGGGTGAATCGTGGACAAATGACCAAGTAGTAGTGTCTTGGGAACAAGTGAAACAAGACATTAATAACTGGAGAGATGGACGTAACGTTGTGCTTCATGAATTTGCCCATCAATTGGATCAAGAAGATGGTAAAGCTGAAGGAGTTCCGATACTGCAACACAACTCAGACTATCGTATTTGGGCAAAGGTGATGACAGAAGCATATCAGCAACTTTGTAATGATGTTCTACAAAACGCAAAAACGGTAATGGATAGCTATGGCGCAACAAATCCCGCAGAATTTTTTGCCGTAGCGACTGAGACATTCTTTGAAAAACCACACCAATTGCTGTCTGAGCATCCGGCACTTTATGAGCAACTGCAACGTTACTATCAATTAGATCCTGTGCAATGGATGTGAACTAAATACAGCATTCAGAATTCAGAATTCAGGAGTAAAACACGCTTTATATCTCAATACCGTTCAGTTAAGAAAATGTGTACCTCACCAACTTGAAATCTGCTGTAAGTAGGTAAGAATAGATCACATTATGTCTAGTTAATCAACCTTAATTCAAAAAGTTTTACGAATTACGAACTTGTGCCGAGCGAAGTCGAGGTATTACGAATTATTTTAACTAGGAGGTTTTCATCGCCAGAATCTTCAAAGCCACTGCTTCAGGGACAGGCATCACTGATAATCGATTTCCTTGTCTCACCAACATTAACTCTTCAGCGCTAAACTTCTCTTTGAGTATTGATAGCAAGATGGGATTAGAAAAAATCTCAACAAATTCCACTACAACTGTTTGCCAGCGAGGTGATTCGGAACTTGATTTTGGGTCGTAGTATTTACTTTCTGGCTCAAACTGGGTTGGGTCAGCAATATCTTTTTTCACTACACGCATTAACCCAGCAATACCGGGAGGATTAGTGCTGGAGTGATAGAAAAAAGCTAAGTCTCCTTCATTCATAAGGCGCAAAAAATTACGAGCTTGATAATTACGAACACCGTCCCAGATAGTCTCTTTCTGCTGTTGAAGGTCAGCAATACTATAGGCTTCTGGTTCTGATTTCATTAGCCAATAATTCATTTACAGAAATTATGTATATACAAAAGTATTTTAATTTTGAGCAGCTAAGTAAGTTCGTAGTAAGGACTTTAGTCTTTATTTTCTAAGCACTAAAGTGCTTACTACAAACACTCTTGCACTAGCTTAGACATTGTACTAGTGAATATTTGGCTTAACTACGATAAGCTATAACGGCATAAAACGGATCTCCTCCAGCTGCACCCAACCACTGTAAGATATTCGGTAATGTTGATTTATTAGCTATAACTTCTGCGGTTGTAAATCCTGGAACTGATGCAAAGTAAGCTTTGACTAATTCGACTCGCTGTGCTTCTGAAGCCTCTCGCCAAGCTTGAATCGCCTTTTCAAAAAACATCCGGTTAGAAAAGCTGATAATTGCAACACCACCGGGTTTTAGGATGCGGTAAATTTCAGAAAATACTGCTTCTGGATATTGCACATATTGCACAGATACGCAATTGAGAACAGCATCAAAATCTTCATCTGGTAAAGGTAGCTGGGGATTTTCGTTAAGATTTTGCACAAAGTAATGATTTAAGCGGGGATTTCGTGCTAATTCCTCAGCGTTGAGTCCGTGTCCCTCCACATGGTCAAACTCCATCTCTTCTGGTAGATGAGACACCCAACTACTCATCATATCAAAAATACGAGTGTTGGGTTTGAGGCGATCGCGGTATAAATCCGTTAGCTGTTGAATAAATCCTTCATCGACATGGGTGACGAAGCGAGGATAGGCGTAGAACAGCTTATCGTCTGTGTCGTCTAATTTCAAGCGTTGATTCGGTCTTAACTGCATAAATCTCTGTTTTGGAGAACTTTTTCGGAAAAATGTGGCAATTTCAAGTATTTTTCAACGATCGCTATGTAACATATTTTAATAACAACAGGATACTTAAACGAGTTTAAATAGCAGCATTCAATTTTATCAATTCAATGTTCCATAAACTACACTTCTGGCAGCATATTTGGCAAAAAATCCGCCTAGTAGGATCGTTACCCTATTTGAGTTTGTTCCTTTGGATGCTACCCTTATTATTATTTACTTCTGGGCACAATAGCCTGATGGCACATGATGAAGCTCTTTACGCTTCGCGTGCCCGTCTGATGTTTGATTCTGGTAATTGGATAACTCCTTGGGAAAAGGCACATCATAAAACGCCTGGGTCTTATTGGTTAATTGCCAGTTTCTACAAGTTGTTTGGTATCAGTGATACTAGTGCGCGTCTTCCTAGTATGATTGCCAGCATTTTTAGCTTATGGCTGGTGTATGAAATTGGCAAAATCATGCTAGGCAAAAAATTAGCTTGGCTAGCTACAGCAATTTTAAGTGTGGAATTTCTCTGGCTGCAATACTCTCGCTTAAGTACGCCTGATGTGCCGATGATTTTCTTAGTACTTTTAGCTATTTTTTCTTTACTAAAAACAGAATTACATCCTAAATATCACTATTTTTGGAGTTTTCTAACTGGTTTAAGTTTAGGTTTAGGTTTCTTAGTCAGAAGCTTTCTGATTTTTTTGCCAATTGTCGCTTTATTGCCTTATTTAATTTGGGAACATCACCGTCATCGTCATCTTACTAACCCAATTTTATATCTAGGCTTTTTCGTAGGTTTAATACCCACCTGTGTTTGGCTGTGGTTAAGCTGGCTGCACTACGGAAATCAGAGTTTTGAGGAGTTGCTCAAGTTTGTTGTGCAACTAGGTTCTGAAGATCGGGAGCATAATGGGCTGCTATTCTATGTATGGAATATTCCTTTAAAAGCATTTCCTTGGCCTTTTTTCGGACTTTTAGGTTTGTTTTTAACTGTCCGTCGTCCTATTCCTCTTTACCAGTTAATATTAGTTGGTTTTCCAGTTGTATTATTTATAGAACTTAGTATTTTTAGCACTCGTTTACCTCACTATAGTCTTTGCCTTTATCCCTTTATAGCTTTGTTTGCATCTGTGGGTTTAAACTGGTTAGGTAAAATTTACCAGACAGTAATTCCTCCAATATTTGCTCTTGAAAAAGGTAAAAAAAATATATTAACCCTTTTTAGAAAGCATAATCTTCCTCGAAATCTCAGTTATGGCTTTGGTGGGTTTGGTGTTTTACTTGTAATAGCAAGTACTGTTATTATTAGTTACGGTGGTTCTGACATCCGCAAGTATGCAACTATTACCTTAGCTATGGGGTTGGGTTGGTTAATTTTACCTGTGGTGTGGATTAGTCGTTACCATTTTGGCAAGAAGTTTTTCACAGCACGTTACTGGATTGCAGGATGGTTAATTCCGTGTTGGCTGACTTTGGCGACGATGGGTAGCATCGGTTTGTTAAGTGACTATAATCCTGTTTTAAGAACTTTTTTACAAGAAAGTGCGATCGCTTCAATTCTCCAATCTCATCCTATCTACCTTGTGCAAATAGACCAGAAAATCCAAGTACTACTTAACTTCTATCTTGCTATTCCCCCTCAAGCAGTAGTTTCTATTTCCCAAGTACCAGCTTTGAGCTATGCTTTGATCTATACTGACCAGTCCCCTAAATTATCTCAGACTCACCACGTTCTTGGTACAGTAAAAGAGTACCAGTTGATTCAAGTTCTTCCCTAAGACAGATGCAAAGCAACTATTGCTAAAGAATATTAGTTTATATATAATAATACGTACACTAAGTATTTTATGATAATGGTTTCTACATCTAATCACTCCCCAACCTTAGAGTCGTGGCAGCAAAATCTGGCACCATACAATTTGGGCTACAGAATCAAATTAGTCTCACAACTGCTGAGTCGCAAGTTTACTGAGAAGCTAGAACCCTTTGGACTGACGCCATTTCACTGGTTGGTGTTGTGCTGTCTTTGGCAAGAAGATGGTTTACCTACTTCTAGTATTGGGGACAAACTCAAACAAGTGGGAGGGACTTTAACAGGCGTACTTGATCGGATGGAAGAACGCGGTTTGGTGCGTCGAGAACGCGATGTCCACGATCGCCGCATCTGGCGAATCTGGCTCACGGATGCAGGTAAGGAACTAGAAGCTGTTTTACCGCCAATCGCCGCAGCCGTGCGTGATGAAGCGATGCAAGGTATTTCCTTTGCCGACCGAGAACTGTTTTCCCAAATGTTGAATCGAGCGATCGCTAACCTCTCCTAAAGATGATTCCATAATCACCCTGTCGGGTGAGGCAGTGTAAAGATATGTTTTGAGATAATATTACGCATACTAAGGAAATAAGAATTTTTTTTCAGGTAAAACTACGCATTCTAAATAAACGACTATCAATCAAGTTATTGAACGGGCAAGCGAGGTAAGAATCATGGGTGCTAATACTTTTAACGGACGCAACGGACACAAGACCATAATTTTAGAAAAAGAAGTGATTCCCGATTTAGAGACTTTAGAAACTGTTACCACAGAGACATCGGCAACAGCAGAAGCACCTGTTGTAACTCCTGAGACAGAGAAAGAAGTTCCAGCGAAACCGAAGCGGAAAAGACCGACTGGTTTAATTTTGGCAGGATTAGGCGTGGGTGCGATCGCCGCAGGTACTTTTGGTCTTCACTACTGGCAATATGCTTCTACCCACCAAGAAACAGACAATGCCACTGTTGCGGGAAATATTCACCAAGTTAGTAGCCGCATTCCCGGAACTATAAGTGAAGTGCTAGTGAATGATAACCAACTGGTGCAACCGGGGCAATTGTTGGTGAAGTTAGATCCACGGGACTATGAAAGTAAGGTGCAACAGGCACAAGCCGCCCTCGAAAATGCTCGCGGTCAGGCGCAAGCCGCCCAAGCAAATATTGCTTTGAGTTCACAAACCACTACTGGTAAAACAACTCAAGCGCAAGGAGATGTCAGTGGTGCAGTAGCAGCAATTTCTACAGCCCAAGCAGCAGTACAAGAAGCTCAAGCTGGGATTCCCGCATCCCAAGCAGCAGTACAAGAAGCCCAAGCTGGAATTCCCGCCGCCCAAGCGCAGGTAGCGCAAACAAACGCGAATTTGGAAAAAGCCCAAGCAGATTACAATCGTTACAACGAATTGTATAAAACAGGTGCGATTCCTCGTCAGCAACTAGACACAGCCAAGGCTGCTTATGATGTGGCTAAAGCACAGAAAAACGCCGCAATTCAAGGAGTACAACAAGCCCAAGCCCAGTTAGCCTCCGCCAAAGTTGGTGTCGCCAAAGCCCAGTCTCAGTTAGCACAAGCGCAAGAAAATGTCACCAACGCCCAAGCTAAATTGGCAGCATCTAAGGGAGGATTGCAACAAGCTACGGCAGGCGGACAAGATACCACAGTCAAACGTAGCCAATACGAAGCGGCAAAAGCAGCGATCGCCCAATCAGAAGCATCGCTCAAAGACGCACAGTTGCAACTATCTTATGCCAATGTTACCGCCCCCAGTGCTGGACGGGTAGGTAGGAAAAATGTGGAAGTTGGCAACCGAGTCGCAGTAGGAACACCATTAATGGCGATCGTGGATAACAACTATTGGGTAGTTGCAAACTTCAAAGAAACTCAATTAGAAAAGATGCGCCCAGGAGAGCCAGTAGAAATCAAGCTAGATAGTTTCCCTCATCACACCTTTATTGGTCGTGTTGACAGTATTTCGCCAGCTTCCGGCGCTCAGTTTGCCTTATTGCCACCGGATAATGCTACAGGTAACTTTACTAAAGTTGTGCAGCGCATCCCAGTAAAAGTAGTTTTCGACCAAAAGAGCATTCAAGGGTATGAATCACGGATTACTCCTGGGATGTCTGCGGAAGTTGCGGTGGAAGTCAAGTAATACCAAATCGGCTTAAAACAGATGAAAAACCTCTTTCTGCTTATGACATTCTCCTACATCTAAAGAGAGGCGTATAGAGATGAGGTGAGATGATATCTATCTAAAATGCTTGTTGACTCGTTCTGATGGGGGTTAGTAGTAATACTAGTCTAGTTAAGTGGGGATGAAACAAGAATCTCCCGCTACACCGCCAAGCGGTTATCGGGGGAGTGTCAAGAAAGCAGATTGGTATAAAGCAAGCCTGACATGAAAAAATCGCTACTACCTGCTTTAAGGTCAAGAAATTACCAGCTGTTTTTTGCCGGACAAGGTATTTCCCTAATTGGCACGTGGATGACGCAACTTGCCACAATTTGGCTAGTTTATCACTTGACAAAATCCCCATTAATGCTAGGAGTTGTAGGATTTTCGAGTCAAATTCCTAACTTTTTTTTAGCTCCTTTTGGCGGAGTATTTGTAGATCGCTTTTCTCGGTATCGTACCTTAATTGGTACACAAATCTTGGCGATGATTCAATCGTTAACATTAGCAGTGCTGGCACTGACTGGTGTGATTGAGGTATGGCAGATCATCGCCTTGAGTTTGTTTCAAGGATTTATTAACGCCTTAGATGCACCAGCCCGCCAAGCTTTTGTGCCAGAATTGGTTGAACATAGAGAAGATTTAGCGAATGCGATCGCTATCAATTCCACGATGTTCAACGGTGCACGATTAATTGGCCCTGCGATCGGTGGTTTATTAATTGCTGGCATTGGAACTGGTTATTGTTTTTTAATTGATGGTTTGAGCTACGTTGCTGTAATCGCCGCTTTATTAGCGATGAAAGTTAAACCTTGGAAAAATTCGGTAACTGATGGTAATCCCTTACAAAAAGTCAAAGAGGGATTTGTATATGCCTTTAGCTTCTCACCTATTCGATCCGTCTTGTTGCTATCAGCTTTAGTTAGCCTCATGGGACTGCAAAACACTATTCTTGTCCCAGTTATTGCCGAACAAGTCCTCAAAGGTAGTGCAGAAACCTTGGGGTTTTTGATGGCGGCATCTGGAGTTGGAGCCTTAACTGGTGGTATTTATCTAGCTACCCGCCAAACGATCTTAGGAATTGGGAAATTGATTGCCTTAGCTCCAGCAATTTTAGGAACTGGTCTAATTGCCTTTTCTTTATCTAGATTTTTACCACTCTCTTTATTTACAATGTTATTTGTTGGCTTAGGAACAATTCTCCAGATTGCTGCTAGCAACACATTTTTACAAACCATTGTCGAAGACGATAAACGCGGGCGATTGATGAGCTTATATACAATGTCATTTTTGGGGATGATTCCCGTGGGTAATTTATTAGGAGGTTTTTTAGCAAGTCATATTGGCGCTCCTAACACTTTAATGATTGACGGGATAGCTTGTATTTTAGGGTCAATTATTTTTAGTAGACAGCTGCCTGCTTTAAGAAAAATAATGCGTCCAATTTACGAGCAAAAGGGGATTATTACGACTCAAGAAGTTTAAGATAAATAACCGCAGTGAAATTGACATTTATCTTAATGGAGCTTTCTATAGCAATTATTTTTTAATTTTTAGCATTGCTGATTCAAGCTCATGCAGAGGCAAAGAACATATTCGTATAAGATTTAATAATAACATTTTTTGCTACTTAACCTTGAAAATGGAACAAAATTATGGCTAATACAGGTGTAATTCGTCAGCAAGCACCACCAGAGCGTGTACCGCTAAGAACCTGGATTGGTGTATTAGCCAGTATGCTTGGTGCATTTATG
>CAXUOL010000066.1:0-16077 GCA_964252435.1 uncultured Nostoc sp. | reverse complement strand
AAAGTCAAAAACAAGGGTAACGCTGTTATTGCAAGTTAAATGTGGAACAGCTTATTATCGCCGAACATTCTGGAGGAGCAGAGGAGCAGAGGAGCAGAGGCGCAGAGGAGCAGAGGAACAGAGGGGCAGAAAGGAGAATTCCTAACTCAGGACTCAGTACTCAGGACTCAGTACTCAGGACTCAGGACTCATTATTGGCATTTATTGAAGTTAAAACCCGTAGTTCAGGTAGTTGGGATACAGGGGGAAGAAGTGCAATCACCCCACAAAAGCAGGCAAAAATCTGGCGGACAGCTGGAATATTCTTAGCCCAGTACCCTGAGAAGGCAGATTATTCTTGTAGATTTGATGTTGCTATTGTCTACTGTCAAAGGATATCAAAAAATCTGACTGGAGTTACAGCAAATCAGGAAGCTCTAGCTACTTCATCAGTACCCGGATATAAGTTTAAGCTGCAAGAATACATTCCGGCAGCTTTTGACTCTTCAATTGATAATGGTTAATCGGTAATCGATAAAATATCTTGATTACCAATGACCAATAAGTTTGTAGTGGCGTTACAACCAAATAGTCTCACGCCAAAGTTTCTGGACAGTAACCTAAGCCCCGGACAAACTGTTGCCGGAACGCTTCAATTTCGTCTCTTTCTGGGCTACCATGAGAAACGATCGCTACCTGATAACGACGCATCACATCCACAGGGCACTGTCCCGCTTCCAAACTCCAAAGTGCCATTTGCACCCTCATTGGCGGTTCGTAGCTAATTCCTAATTCATTTAGAAAAGCCCGAAAGTTGCCATCTTCTTGGGGCAAGACTTGACCTTTGAGTTTGATCCTAACCACCCAGCCATCAATTTGATGAATTACGGTGACGAACGAAACTGGTGTCTGGGGTCTAGCGTGGAGGTGTTGAACGACCCTCAGGGTTAGACTGGCATTTGCCAGATAGTACAAGTATTCCATGTTTGTTGGTGCTTGGGATCAAAGCCAATGCTACATATCTATATTCGTCAATCAGTGCCTGTTCCCGGTAGGGTAAAAGCCCCCGTTTTTTGATGGGGAGGTTTACCCAATTTTTATGTTAATTTTTCCGTGTTACTTAATAGTAACAATCTTATAGCCTAGCGACAAAACTGAGCGAAGATGCCTTAAAGTTCTTTTAGAAAGGAAAACTTAACCCAGCCTTTTTAAGAGAGTATAAATACTAAATAAAGCAAAAACTAGTATAAGCCAATTTGAAAGATACTTCTAGCCCACAAGAAAAAGATTTGGAATTAGATTGCTCGGTAGCTGGCTATGACTACAAACTACCTCCAGAACTCATTGCCCAAAATCCAGCAGTTCCTAGAGATAGTTCGCGGTTACTGGTAGTTAATTCTCCCACTACAGGCACAGAAACAGCACCCCTACACCACATTTTCCATGATTTGCCCGCACTGCTGCGCTCTGGTGATTTGTTGGTTATGAACAATACAAGAGTCATTCCAGCGCGGCTTTATGGTCATAAATCCACTGGTGCTAAAATCCAGGTGTTGCTCTTGGAAGAACGGCAGCATAATTGTTGGTTAGCTTTAGTTAAGCCAGGAAAAAGCTTCAAACTGGGAGCGAAGATTGTTTTTGAAGCAAAGGGAGCGGGGGGAGATGAGGGAGCAGGGGGAGCAGGAGGAGATAAATTAATTTCTTCATTTCCCTCATCCCGCTCATCCCCTCATCTCCTTACAGCTAGAGTTATAGAAACAGACCCAGCAACCGGGGGGCGTTTGTTGCAATTTGATGTACCAGAGGGAAAGACTTTGGTGCAACTGTTAGAGGTGTTTGGGGAAGTACCGTTACCACCGTACATCACTACCTCAGAAGCTGCTGATGAGCAGTATCAGACAGTTTATGCCAAACAGCCAGGAGCGATCGCAGCTCCGACGGCAGGATTACACTTTACCCCAGAATTATTACAAAAGTTGCGCGATCGCCAAATCAATCAAGCTTTTGTGACGCTACACGTTGGTGTCGGCACATTTCGTCCTGTGGAAGTAGAGGACGTAACTACTCATCAGATGCATGAAGAATGGATTGAAGTTCCCGTCGCTACAGTAGAGCAAATCCGCGCCACTAAAGCTGCTGGCGGTCGAATTATTGCTGTGGGAACAACGGCAGTACGGGCTTTAGAAGGGGCGGCTCAATCGGGAAATTTACAACCATTTTGTGGAAAAACAGACTTGTTTATTTATCCCGGCTACCAATGGCGGGTCATAGATGGTTTGATTACGAATTTTCACTTACCGCGTTCTAGTTTGTTGATGTTGGTAAGTGCCCTAATTGGCAGACAACGATTATTGAATATATACAATGAAGCGATCGCATTTGGATATCGCTTTTATTCATTCGGTGATGCCATGCTAATTTTGCCGTCAGCTGTGGGAGTGGGGAGTGGGGAGAGACGCGATTAATCGCGTCTGTACAAAAATTAGAAGTAGAGACGCGATTAATCGCGTCTGTACAAGAGTTAGGAGTTAAAAGTTGAGAATTTGGAATTTTTTCTTTTGTGGTGGGTATTCTGACTTATGAGGAGTTAAAAATAAGTACAGGTCTGCTATTAATGTCTGAAAAATACCCATTTTCTCATTGGTTAAATTTATTTTGTCAGGTAACACTCGGTGGCTGTTCTGCATTTTTGCTCTTGGCTGTACCGACAATTACTAATTTCCCAGTCAGCAAGCTGCTGGCAGAAACCGCAATTTCTCAGGATCTCGAAGCAGCTAGCTTTTTCCAGCAGGGAGTCACGCGCCATAACCGTCAAGACTTACAAGGTGCGGAATATGCGTTTCGCCAAGCATTGCTGCGAGATCCTAACCTTGGAGCAGCATGGAATTATCTGGGTAATATATTGATGGAGCAAAATCGCCTGGATGAAGCTTTACAAGAATTTACAGAGGCGATTAAAGTTAATCCTAATTTTAGCGAAGCTTATTACAACTTAGGGTTAGTGTTGCACCGACAAGGAGAAAAAGATGCAGCAATTACGGCTTATCGCCAGAGTTTGGTGATAAATCCCACAAGGGTGGCAGCGCTGTATAATCTGGGTTTGTTGCTGTATGAACAAGGAAAGTTAGAGGAAGCGATCGCTGCATACCAAAAAGTCATTAATCTAGATAGCAGCAATGCCAATGCTTATCTTAACTTAGCGATCGCCTTGCAACAACAAGGTCAAATAGAGCCTGCGATCGCCACTTATCGCCAAGCTTTGAAGCTAGATCCTAAAAATGCCGCAGCCTACAGCAATATGGCAAATTTGCTAGCAATGCACGGTCAAGCTTCTGAGGCTATTTCTGTTTATCGGCAAGCTATTCGCCTAAATCCGAAAAGTGCCTCAGCTTACTATAACTTAGGAGTAACTTTATATAATCAGGGCGAGTTCAAAAAAGCCAGTGGAGTCTTGAAACGCGCTCACAATGAATATCGCGAGCAAGGCAACATTGAACAAGCTCAGAAAATTGAGCAGCTAATGCAGCAAATTGCTCAGAAAAGTGGGCAACAGCAACCTCAAGCCAATCAAACAGCTACTCCTTCTCAGAGTTCAGATTCTACAACACAAACACCAGAGCCACAGACGCCAAATCAACCAGAAATGCCCGCGAACCCTGGTGATGTGCCTGTCTCAGTTGAACCACAATCCACTTCAACAAGTCCCGAACAATAAAAAACTCAGAGTTAACGCAATTTGCAAAAATGCAAAATTTGCCCTCATCCCCCACCAACCCCTTCTCCCAAAATTGGGAAAAGGGAGCGAATTTCAAAATCCCTCTCCCAAGCTTGGGAGAGGGATTTAGGGTGAAAGCTCATTGATTCATGCAATGGTCTATTCTCTACTGAAAGTTAGGTTTGAGTAAAAGTTGCACACGGCATAACTCCTAACTCTTGTACAGACGCGATTAATCGCGTCTCTACTTCTAACTCTTGTACAGACGCGATTAATCGCGTCTCTACTTCTAACTCTTGTACAGACGCGATTAATCGCGTCTCTACTTCTAACTCCTAACTTTTTTAAATCGGTAAACGATTAATATTTTTATTGCAACCAATAACAACCATTGCTGAACCACGCTCTAAACGCTTGGTAGCGTCAGGATTAATTTGAAATTTCCCATCCTGGCTTACTGCTAGCAAATTTAAACCGTAGCGGTTACGAAGTTGAAGTTCAGTGATGGTTTTGCCGTGAAATTCATCAGGCACAATCAACTCTACAATACTGTTATCAGGGTCGAGGTCAAACCGATCTAGGATTGCTGGTTTGGTAAGAGTGCGCGCTAGGGCACAACCCGCTTCATACTCAGGAAAAACAACATGATCTGCTCCTACTCGCCGCAATAGTTTACGGTGAACTTCACTAGAAGCTTTAGCAACTACGTGAGGTACACCAGCCTCTTTTACATTTAAGGTGGTTATGATACTTTCTTGAACGTAGTTGCCAATCGCTACAATTACAGTATCAAATTCAAAAATTCCAGCTTCTTTAAGTGCGGCTGGTTCTGTAGAGTCTAGTTGCAAAGCATGATCAACTATTCCCTCAGTTAATGCTTCTGAAACTCGTTTTTCATCAATATCTGTTGCCAGCACTTGATAACCAAAATTGTGCAGTGTGTAACAGACAGACCTTCCAAAACGACCTAACCCAATTACAGCAAATTGATGGTTATCTTTACGTAAACTGCGAAAAAAACTTAATGATGACAGATTCACCCTTTTTATCCTTATTATGGTTCCCTGTATTTAGGGCAAAAAACGGTTATACCGCTTGAATTAAAAATTTTATTTTTGCCTGACAATGTATATTTTATCAGTTTAGTCATTTGTCATTTGTCATTTGTCATTAGTTATTCTCCCCCTGCTTCCCCTGCTCCCTCATCACCTACTCCCTACTCCCTCTCCCTAACTATCCCACAAGTAAATTTTCTTCAGGATAGTGAATTCTAGTAGGGCGGGGGTCTCCTAGTACGGCAGACATCAGTAGCAAAACACCTACTCTTCCAACGTACATCGTGACAATTAAGATCAGCTTTGCTGCTGTAGAGATACTTCCTGTAATGCCTGTAGAAAGCCCCACCGTGGCGAAGGCTGATACCACTTCAAACAAAATTTGAATAAAATCTAATGTTGGATCTGTGAGGCTAATTAAAATTGTGGCTAAAATCACGGTAGCTATCGATCCTACTAACACACCTACAGCTTTCAAAATTAAAGTTATTGCTATTTTGCGATCGTACAGCAAAACTTCTTCTTTTCCCTGGAGAATCGCTTTAGTGCAACTGGTCAAGACTCTCAAGGTTGTTGTTTTCATACCTCCTCCCGTACCACCGGGACTTGCACCAATAAACATCAGCGCAATCGTAATAAATAGACCAGCGGTAGTCATTTTGCCAATATCGATGGTGTTAAAACCCGCAGTTCTGGGAGTAACTGATTGAAACCAAGCTACTAATATCTGGTCACGGAAATTTAGATAACCAAATGTTTCAGTGTTTCTGATTTCTATACAGAAAAAGGCGATTGTCCCGATTGCTAATAATATAATAGTTGTGCTGGTTGCAACTTTAAAATCAAGTGATAACAATTGCTTTTTAAGAGATTTTTGGAAAATGCGATCGCGCAACCAAAGATACATTTCCAAAATTACCTGATAGCCAATTCCTCCAAAGATAATTAACATAGTGATGGTGAAGACTACTAAGAAGGATGACTGATAACCAATTAAGTTATCTTTAAATAAACTAAAACCAGCATTATTCCAAGCATTGATACTATGAAAAATTGCCAGCCAAAGTCCTTGACTCCACCCATACTCTGGAACAAAAGCTAGTAAAAGTAAGAAGACTCCAGTAATTTCAAAAATTAAAGTTGTGGCAATAATTGAACGGATAACTTGGGAGCTACCACTCATCCCTGGTCGGTCTAAAGCTTGTTGAATGGCAATTTTTTGCCGCATATCAAACTTACGACCAATGAGCAAAATCAGAAATGTGGTGGTTGTCATGTAGCCCAACCCGCCAATTTGAGCTAAGAGCGCAATAAATAACTGACCCCAAAAGGAAAAATAAGTACCAGGATCGACTACTGATAAACCGGTGACACAAACTGCGGATGTCGAGGTAAATAGTGCCACAATCAGGTTATTCCATGTACCATCCCTAGTTGAGAAAGGCATCATCAACAGGATAGTACCAACAGCAATGACAGTCAAAAACCCCAAACAAATTGTGCGAGCGACAGTCATAATTAATTCAAAATTCAAAATGTCAAGATGGTTAGCGAGGAAATTGTAAGTAAGGGCGACAATGGAATGAACTTTTAAGCACTTAAAAATCAGAAAAATAGTTCATTTTATCGGCACGCTGGCAACAAAATAATCAATTTTTCATTGCTAAAACCCTTGATTTTTAAAGCTCTTTGGAGAATGAAACAGCCCTGCACTATATAGGTTGTCTAAAAAAGTCTATCTGCCAAAACTGGATGCTCCCTCTCGGTTTACCTTCCCTGGAAGTAAAAATACCCTTATTTAATTAAAAACATACATGGTAGCCTACCTGTATGTTTTTTTTTGAATTCTACTTCGTCTCAATACTACTTTTTTCATGAGTGCAACACTTTACCAGCAAATTCAGCAGTTCTACGATGCTTCCTCTGGTCTGTGGGAACAGATTTGGGGGGAACACATGCACCACGGCTACTATGGGGCTGATGGGAGTGAGAAAAAAGACCGTCGGCAAGCGCAAATTGATTTAATTGAGGAACTGCTCAATTGGGCGGGTGTACAAGCAGCAGAAAATATCCTTGATGTGGGTTGTGGTATTGGTGGCAGTTCTTTATACCTAGCAGAAAAGTTTAAGGCTAAGGCTACAGGAATTACTTTGAGTCCTGTGCAAGCTGCCAGAGCAACAGAACGCGCAATGGAAGCGAATTTGAGTCTAAGAACTCAGTTTCAGGTCGCCAATGCTCAAGCAATGCCCTTTGCTGATAATTCTTTTGATTTGGTTTGGTCGCTAGAAAGCGGTGAACACATGCCAGATAAAACTAAGTTTCTCCAGGAATGTTATCGGGTATTAAAACCTGGCGGCAAGTTAATTATGGTGACTTGGTGTCATCGAGCGACTGATAAGTTACCACTGACGGCAGATGAGGAAAAGCATTTGCAGGATATTTATCGAGTGTATTGTTTGCCTTATGTGATTTCTTTACCAGAGTATGAAGCGATCGCCCGTCAACTTCCATTAAACAATATTCGCACCGCCGATTGGTCAACTGCCGTCGCCCCCTTTTGGAATGTAGTCATTGATTCGGCGTTCACTCCCCAAGCACTTTGGGGCTTACTCAATGCCGGTTGGACTACCATTCAAGGGGCGTTATCACTGGGGTTGATGCGTCGCGGTTATGAACGCGGGTTAGTTCGGTTTGGTTTATTGTGTGGGAATAAGTAGAAACGCTCTTTGGGAGAAGACCGCGCTGCTTCATTTCCTTGAAAATGAAGAAGATTTGGCAGACTATTCTGAGAAATTTTTGCGTGGTATAGCTTATAAATTTGGTAATAATAGCTATGAGTATCAGATTGCTGGAGGTACTCGTAAAAGCGATCGCAAGCGTATTGTGCGTCAAAGTGTGGTTTCTGCTCTCGGTCAACCTGCTCCTACTGGTTTGCAAATCAAATAGGATATCGCAGTCTTCAATCATTAGTAGAGACGTTGCAATGCAACGTCTCTACATCTAGATTATTGCATGAGAATCTGACGGATTAGAATGCTCATTACCTCATCTGGGTTATCGGTGGGTACTAGTAGACTCCAGTCCCCAACGTTGGCGTAGCCAATTACTTGCAAATAGTGGATGGTGCTAGTAACAGCTTTGGCAGAACCAATCAATGTATGTTTAATCGGTTCTCTTCGGGGTAATGGCTGTCGGGTTGGTTGATGGCTGGCGGGTGTACCTAAATTTTCCCCAGACAAAAACTGTTCTAACTTGGACTGGGCAGATTCTGGTAATTGTGACATGATGATATTTATACTCCGATATTGGGGTTTTTATAAAGGCGATCGCACACTTCTTTCCGGGATGAAGCGATCGCCTTTATCGATCTTGGGGTTTAGATTGAGGCGATTGCTGTCTTCTTTGCGGGATTTGGCGATCGCTTCGACCATACTTTAACATTAAAGTATAATTTTATACATGTCAAGCGTATTTTGAAAAATATTGCACTTTTTTTGATGGGAGAAAAGCGATCGTTTTTGCAGACATAAGTTTGTGGGTTAAGAGCGATCGGCAGAAAGCGAGTCATCTTGATAATTTTTCATCAAAAAGCCTAATTTTTACTGATATATTTGAGCATAATTCCGAAAATTGCTCATTTGACGTTGTAGCTTGCTCTATTAGTGTCAAGTATTTTTAGTGATTAATACTTAGATATTCACATAACCAGCGAATTTTACGTCATAAACGCTCTTGAATTGTTGAAGTTAGTACTTCTAAATCCGCAATTGCTTCGACTTTAAACTCGACTTGATAGTTCATCTTGCATACACTCAGCAACAAACACAAACACAGCTTGTACAGCTTGTGGTGTTAAAGTTGGATAATTATCTAAAATTTGCTCTACCGTCCAACCATTAGCAAATAAACCAAGTATAAATTCCACAGATAACCGCGTACCTTTTACCATTGGTTTACCTAATAATATTTTGGGGTCAGAATGGATGTATTGTCGCCAGTCCATAATCAATATTTTTTGATTGTCAAAGTAATAATTAAAATTTTATAGCAACTCTAAATGATAAGCTGTTAAACACTTAATTTACACATTTAGACAGCAGGGGAGCAGAGGGGCAGAGGAGCAGGGGAGAAGGATTGACGCTTTTTCTCCAAAATCAACAATATGCAAGTTAAATGCGTATTAGCTTATCATGTCCCGTTAAGAGGTTATTTATAAAGTAATAAATTGTAGGTTGGGTTGTAGCTTGCTTCCACGTTGCGTTAGCTTCCCGTAGGTTAGTGGTACGAAGTGAAACCCAACACCGAGATCCACGTTGGGTTGAGCGGAGCGAAACATTACAATTTGACCAAATGCAGCGTTTAAGATATCAAGACGATTAATAGCTGCAAAATTTATCAAAGGTGTAGCATTACAAACAACTGTCACAATTTCTAAAAACCTGCATTAATGGTTTCAATATCCTGAACTAAATCTGTTTCATTATAATGACGTTCAATTTTATGTTGCCCTAAAACCTGCTGAAATTCCCAGACAGATAAGTTAGCTAAGTGACGCGCTTGAGCAAAGGTAAAAACATTCTGTATTTATCAGGGAAAGACCTCAAATGGTTGATTGCCATAAAGTCTATATATTTGAAAATCTCTGTCAAGCGTAAAAATTCTTCTCTGATTTAAGGATTCAGCAGTAGCCACCAAGGAAGCATCTCCTAAATCCATTGGTGTATCTTGATATTGATCCATTAGCACTTGCATTCTCTGCTGTTCTTCTATGCTATTGGCGTGCAGCACAAGAATTTGATCGGCAACATAACCCCATAATTCTTGTTGTGCTAACCAACCACCATACCCACCTAGCAGATACATCGCTTCTGTAAAACAAGACCAAGTTGTAATAAGCGGTGCTGATAGCTGAGGTAAAATATCTACACAACGCTGATGATTGGAATCATTTCTGTTTATTAAAGCAATCAGAGCAGAAGCATCACAAATAATCACTGGTCTTATTTTGAATAATTATGCTTATTTTCGAGTAATTCTGCAAAAGCCTCTCCTGTATGCTCAGATAAATTAGATGGTTCAAAATAAACTTTTCCCACTCTTCCTTGCAATAGCTTACCTAAATTTTCTTCTACTGGTAGATTAGCAGTTTCAGCAGTCAAAATTGTCAACCTCACTCTTTGTCCAGCCAATTCAGATGCATGTTGCAGAATTTCTTCCCAAGTTCCTTCAAAAATCTGTTGTGTCATAATTAATCTCCATAATTATAGTTATATCTATTGTATAATTAATCTGCTCAAAATCAGCTGGAGCGACTTGTAGGTTGGATTGAGGCACATTGCAAGATCCCGCAGGGTAATCCAACAAATACGTTTACGTTGGGTTTCGCTTCTCTCAACCCAACCTACAAAAAAATCGCGAATGTATTGTTATTGAGCCTTAATTTCAAATGAATTAATCATTGTTTCTGCTAGTTCTAAATACTTATTATATTCTTTCTCTTCAGCCACATAAGTAATAAAATATATTTTACCTTCTCTGATTGTGCCAATTTCCATCGCTTTGAGCTTACATTGTTCTTCTTGACGAGTATAAGTTAATTTATAAGCATTAGACCTCTTGCAAAAATCCTTGAATCACCCCTCCCCAACCCTCACGCCACGTAATATCAAGTTCGGGTAATTACTTATAATAAAATCTATCAATGTAGGTTGGGTTGAACGGCAGTGAAACCCAACACAAAGAAGGAAAATGTTGGGTTTCGTTCCTCAACCCAATTTACAGATATTATAAGTGTTTAACCGAACCTGATATAAGTCCTGACAATTTTTAAGGGCGCACGGCTAGCTAGCTGTGCGCCCCTACCTTACACTTAACTAACTTGGACACTCACTACTCAGCACTGGTTCAGTAATTTCATTCAACGACTGTTACCGAAGCCTCTTCATTGGATGGAGGTATACCGGGTAATTCAAGACAGTATCCAGCACCATACACTGTCTTGATATAGCGGGGATGGCGAGGATCGGGTTCTAGCTTGGTTCTCAGGTGGCGAATATGGACTCGAATCGTTTCTATGTCATCATCAGGATCGTAGCCCCAAACTTCTCTGAGGATTTCGCTGGGCGAAACTGTTTGACCGTGGCGTTGCAGTAAACAGTGAAGCAGCTCAAATTCCAAGTGAGTTAATTTCACCGTTTCATTGAACCATATCGCCTCAAATCTTTCGGGAACGAGGGTTAATGAGCCATAGTTGAGAATCTCACTGTGCTTTGCGGCTTGGGGAATCCGGTCAGTCCGCCGCAAAAGTGCCCGCACCCGCGCCAGCAGTTCTTCAACTTCAAAAGGTTTGGTGAGGTAGTCATCTGCGCCAGCATTGAAGCCTTCCACCTTGTCTTGAGTTTGGCTCAAAGCTGTCAACATTAACACGGGAATCTCAGAGGTGCGATCGTCGCGGCGCAGGCGTTGGCAAACGGTAAACCCATCTACCCTGGGCAACATTAAATCGAGCATGATCAAGTCTGGTTGTAGCTGGAGAGCCAGCGCTTGACCTTTGATGCCGTCTTCAGCTTGACTAACATCGTAGCCAGCCATTTCCAAGTTGACGGCAACTAGTTCTGAAATCGCTGGGTCATCGTCTATGACAAGAATCCTCGGCATTCTTAAAAAATTATTACTACTTATTAAGGATAATTAACAACCTTTGATAGATACAAAGATTTTTGAATCGATTCTAAAAAAGATTTTAAATCTTACATAAATATTAAGATTAAATGACTGTGAAATCAAGACTCAACTAAACGAAATCTTATAGTCTATGATGTGTTATACTCCTCCCTTCAATCCGTCTTGGTTTTTACAAAACGGTGTAATTATGACTGTACACACCGCTTTGTGGGGAAGCCGTTACTGGGAAAGTACTAATCAAAACCCAGAACCGTCTTATCACGAAAAAATCTTCATTGGTGGCCAAGGTGTGCCAATTTTTGGCTTGGTTGCCATCCCGGAAAATGCTCATAGCACGATTATCGGGACTTATGGCATTACTGGAGAATTAAAAACAGAATGGTTTTTAAGGGTGCTAGGACGTAAAGCCTACGCTCAAGGTTACGCTGTGGTGTTATTTGATTGGCGTGCCCACGGTAAAACCGCCGAATTATCGCCGACTCTGACTTCTGATGGTTTGTATGAGGGGGAAGATTTTGTTCGCATCGCCGCCGCTGCTAAGGCAATGGGATGTCCGGGGAAATTTTGGTTTACAGGGTATTCTTTAGGAGGGCAATTGGCGTTATGGGCGGTGAAGGTGGCTAGTGAGGTGATTAGGGAGCATGAAGATTTAGGGCTAGAAGATAGCGATATTGGCGGTGGTATGGTGATTTGTCCAAGTTTGGATTCACAGCGATCGCTATCTTATCTGGTTACAAAGCCCTTTGGCAGATATTTGGAAGCAGGGATTGCCCAAAATTTAAAAAAACTGGCGTGGCGGATACATGATGCCCATGCTGGAAGCCTTGACCCAGAAGCGATTGAACGGGCGAACAGTATCTGGGGTTTTGACAATGAACTGGTAATTAAGCGACTTGGTTTTCCTTCTGTAGAAGCATATTACCAAGCTAGTAGTGCTTTACAAATATTGCCGCAAATCTCGAAACCGACTTTGATTTTATATGCTGCTGATGACCCACTTTTTGACCCAGCTATCATACCGGAATTACAAGATGCGTGCGATCGCAATCCTGTAATAGATTTGTTGCTCACCCGTTACGGTGGTCATGTTGGCTATTTGAGTAGTAAAGAGTGCCAGCGCCAATTACAAGACCCCGATCCTTGGTGGGCGTGGAATCGGATTTTACAGTGGTTGGAGCAACAACGAACAGAGTAATAGGCGAGAAAATATTCTAGTTGCTAGGATACTCGACGGATGTAGTCGTATTGCTTGGAAGTTCAAAATAGAGAGGATAGCATTGACCCAGAAGCTACCACAATATTATTGGTAAACCAGCAATAACAGAAGCAATACCTGTCCAGAGAGTAAAGCGCTCAATATCTATTTCATCCAAAGCAACGCTCATTTGCTTAATTGCTAATAATAACGCTATCAGTAGTAACACAAAGAATGCAAAGTACTCTAAATTAACGATCATTTATCCTCACTATCTCTACAAAAAAGTAGTCCTAATAAATTTTTAACAAGCTTTAGCAGAGTTTTTTTGTTTCCAATTTAACACTTTCTCAGAAGAATTATTAACTAGTGAAGAGATATCTACTTCAGATAGCCAAATCATAGTTTCATAACCAACCCGACCCATTTCTGGCTCTGGGCTCATAGGCATTTCCACCAAATATTCCCAGGTACCTGACTTAAATCGGTGGTTTTTGATGATGCCTTCCCCACCGATAAAACTTACTATCTGACCATTACAAAACTTAGGTACTGGCAAAACCCTTGCAGACATTCCTCGTAGTTCCTTTGAGTCACACTGTATTAGATAATGTTGTAGCCAAAAGAAAATTTGCTATTCTCTGTCAAAGGTTTTAAGGTATTCTCTTTCAGAGGATTTAACCTAAAGTTAATAGTCGTATATCTAGAGTAATAAATGGTGTATGTACATGTAGAGCAATAAATCACAATATTAGTCAGCAAAAGCGATTTCAGCTACCTGTAACTCAGTTTTAAGTAGTTATATTTACAGTCAGACTTAACATTTAACAACTCTTTTGGCAGATTCTAGGAAAAACAGGCGCAGTTGTATAAACAACCGCCAAGAGCGCCTTCTCTATGAGATACTACGTGAACGCGTTGGCGAACGCGAGTGCGTGTCGCAGACAAGCCTCTTGTAGAGAAGTGTCTCGAAAAGAAGAAAAGAAATAGAAAATTTCACAAACGATTTAGCTATTACGCCGTAAGCCTCCCACTGTACTCGGTACTCCGAGTCAGTGGCGAGATATAAGGCGGTTAAAAATAACGCGACCTCCGACCAATTCAATCCGTAGGATTGATAGGGAGGGGGTCAGCGTTATTTTTAACACTCTCTAGATTTGGCAATCTATCAACCCAGTCTTCTACTATTTGCGTGACTGTTTTATCTTTCATTACAGCATAAGAGCGAAGCTTGTTTAATCTACGTTCAGACATCCTGACATTTAATCTAGTAGTTTTCATATTTGTCTACCCGTTGTTGTCACTTCTATGATATTATAATCTTGATGATTGAGGTGAGACTTGTGTTCGCGGAGCGTCACGGAGTGAGGACAGCGTATCAATACAAGCTACGACCAACAACAAAACAAGCCATAGAGATAGACAGATGGTTGTCTATGCTATGCGCTCAATATAACTATTTGTTGGCTCGACGTTTCGACTGGTACGAGCGCAATCGCTCACCAATTAATGCTTGCCCTCTTGTCTGCCATATACCAGAATTGCGGGATAACCCAGACTATTACTCACAAAAGAAAACGCTACCGCAGCTCAAAAAAACTCATCCTTGGTACGGCGAAATTTACTCGCAGGTACTACAAGATATAGTCAAACGAGTTAAGGTAACTTTTGACCGTTTTTTAAAGGGTGATAGCAATGGCTCTCGTTGTGGACGACCTCGGTTTAAGTCACGCGACCGATACAGAACTTTTACTTATCCGCAAATGAAGGATGGGTGTCTGCAAGGCAATCTGATTACCTTGCCGATGTTCGGCGTAGTTAAAGTTATTTTGCATCGTCCTATTCCAGATGGTTTTAAAATCAAGACTGCATCTGTTACCAAAAAAGCTGATGGTTATTATTTGACTTTAAGCCTTGAAGATACAACAGTCCCAGATATTAAGCCTGATTTCAACGCAGACTCAATTACAGGTATTGACCTCGGTTTAAAAGAGTTTTTGATAACTTCCGATGGTGATGTTGTCTCAATCCCTCAGCACTATCGCAAAGCTACTAATCGATTACGGGTCATTCAAAAACGTATCTCACGCCGTAAAAAAGGAAGTAATCGACGCAAAAAAGCTATTAAACAAGTTGCGAAGCAGCACAAAAAAGTAGCTGATAAGCGCAAAGACTTTCACTTTAAAACTGCTAATAATCTACTGAAAAAATATGATGTTGTAGTTCACGAAGATTTAAACGTCAAAGGTCTTTCTCGTTCTATGCTAGCAAAATCTGTGCATGACGCTGGATGGTCAAGCTTCCTGTCGATACTGACAACCAAAGCCGAAAACGCTGGGTTATTGGTAATTGCAGTAAATCCATCAGGTACGTCGCAAGATTGTTCTAGTTGTGGGACGAAGGTTCCCAAAAAGTTGCACGAAAGATGGCACGATTGCCCTAATTGTAAATGTAGTCTTGATCGCGATCATAATGCTGCCGTGAATATAAAGAATAGAGCCGACGGTCACGCGGTTCTTAAAGCTCAACGCCTCCTAAGCAATAGCCGGATTGGTTGAGAAGCCCACACTGAAATTGGTACTCCAATTCAGTGTGCGGAGTGTGTCACGATTGCTATATTAGCTGGACTAGAATTGAGAGATGATTATCTTTAATTGAACTGTCCATAGCACATCTTTGTACGAATATATCCTTAAGTAGATTGAAACTTTTGCTGAGATATAGATAGCTCTGTATCTTTTTTGCAAATTTACTAAAGCTTGATGAAAGGATTTAAGATAGCAAAAGCGTGACTATTCGAGTACGGTTAGCTGCAACGCTGCTAGATCAGAGCCGAGAAAGCTAGAACTTTGGGTTGAATCTGCAAAGCGATAAGCCTGACGGCATGGCTACGCTTACCGCATTGGTCTAGCAGATAGTATAGTAGCGCTAAAGTGTCAAACCAGATCCACCGATAATAATCGTCGTAATTAAACCAACTTCTAGAGTACAAGTTCCTTGACTTTTTGACTCAATGACCGCTTCCAATGATATTTGGCAACCTGCACCAACAGATTTAACTCTATTACCGGATGAGATTCATGTCTGGCGTATAGACCTTGACCAATCAGAACGACAGCTGCAAAATTTAGCAGCAACTCTTTCCAGTGACGAAACAGCTCGTGCTGAACGGTTCTATTTTCAGGAACATCGACAGCGTTTCGTTGCTGGTCGTGGTATCCTGCGAACTATATTAGGTTGCTATTTGGATATCCAGCCGTTACAAGTGGAGTTTAATTATCAACAGCGTGGCAAACCAGTATTAGCAGATACATTTGCCGATAGTGGACTGGCGTTTAACTTGTCTCATTCCCAAGGATTGGGTTTGTGTGCGGTGAATTGCACTAGCGAAATAGGTGTAGACCTAGAATATATTCGCCCGATGTCTGATTTGGAAGCTCTTGCCAAAC
>CAXUOL010000065.1:0-16282 GCA_964252435.1 uncultured Nostoc sp. | reverse complement strand
TGCGGTTTTTTGACAATTCTTTAACAGCCTCAACAATTTCATCAATTACACTATCTGATTTGGGGATTGCCAGACGGTCGGGTTGAAACAGCTGGCGGAATTCGCCACGCCCCAATTGCTCCAGAAACCGTCGAAATTCTGACTGTAGAGCAACTGCCATCGCCACAGCACAACCAATCACCAACTTTTCCAGTACAAAATTTAGCAGAAGTAGTCCGAATCTGTTACTTAGTGCTGAGGCTAGCATTAAGATAATGAATCCCCGCACCATCCATAGTGTCCGGCGCTCACTAATAATAACTAGTATCATGTACGTCAGCGCCAGCACTAACACAATATCCAGAGTCCCAAGTAGCAAGGACTGTGACCACCCCAGGTTTGTCAGCCATTGCTTCCACCAATCTCTCATGACATCTGGATTAAACTTTTGCCTCTAATTACAATTAGGAGTTATGAGTTATGAGTTATGAGTTATGAGTTATGAGTTATGAAAAAAACTTTAATTGACAACTCATAACTTAAAATTCACAACTTCTAACTTCTAACTATTAACTCCTAACTCTTGATTTTTCAGTCTTTCTGGTAGGCGATCTTGTCGAATTAAATCTTCATAAGTTTCACGTTGCAAAATTAAATTTGCTTCGCCATTCGCCACTACAACTGCTGCCGGTCGGGGCAAGCGGTTGTAGTTAGATGCCATACTGTAATTGTACGCACCAGTTCCCATTACTACGAGAATATCCCCTGGTTCAGTCTTTGGGAGTAGAGCATTTTTAATCAGAATATCTCCTGATTCACAATGTTTACCAGCAATTGTGACTGTTTGGGTTAGGGGAGAAGACATTTTATTAGCAATGACTGCCCGATAAACTGATTGGTAAGTAATCGGGCGGGGATTGTCAGACATTCCGCCATCAATTGCCACGTAGGTACAAATTTCTGGGATAACTTTGGATGAACCAATAGTATAGGCAGTAACGCAAGCTGTGGCAATTAGCGATCGCCCTGGTTCGCTGAGTAATTTCGGCAAAGGCAGATTTTCGGCTGCACAAGCTGCTTGAATTACTTCACAAATCGCCTTCACCCACTCTTCAATGCTAGGGGGATCGTCTGATTCTATATATTTAATCCCTAAACCGCCACCAACATTTAACTCTGTAATATTTAAACCAAACTTAGCAGCATCCCGCAGCCACTGCACCATAACGGCGGCTAAATCTTGATGCGGTTGGCGCTCAAAAATTTGGGAACCAATATGAGCGTGTACTCCTACGCAATTAAGGGCAGGTTGTTGACTGACAAAGGTAAAAACTTCATCTAAATCGTTGGGATCAAAGCCAAATTTACTATCTAAGTGTCCCGTGCGAATATATTCGTGGGTATGACACTCGATACCGGGAGTTAACCGTAGCATGATGCGGATTGATTGACCAGGTTGGGCAATTTCCACAAGGGTACGCAACTCGTACCAGTTATCCGCCACAACGGTAACATCAGACGCGATCGCTAAAATTAATTCTTCACGAGATTTATTATTTCCGTGAAGGTAGATTTTATTGGGACTAACACCCGCTTGCAAGGCGGTGTAAAGTTCGCCCCCGGAAACTACATCGATTCCCAAACCTTCAGATGCTGCGATCGCACAAACTGCTAAACAATTCCAAGCTTTTGAGGCGTACAATACTTGAGATTCACCCTTGTAGTATTGCTTGAAAGCATCTCTGTATTGCTGACAAGCCGAACGTAGGGTTTCTTCATCTAAAATATATAAAGGTGAACCAAACTGCTCAACTAGGGTTGTAACATCACACCCACCAATTTCCAAGAGGTCATGATGATGAACTCTGGCAGTCAGGGGTAAAAGTTCTTGATTAGGCGATGGATTTGCGCTGGTGTCATGCCTTTGAGGTAAATATTGACTTCCAGAATGTTGAACCCCAGTGGGGTGAGTCGATACCATAACTATAAAAGTTTTCCTTGTTCAAATTACGGGCTTTGAGTTCGTCTCCCGATTCCCAGTGTACAAAGGGTTTGTAACGTTATTCAATAAATGTGATCTCATTAGACTTAGAAATTAAATTACTGACATTAGAAAATCTCACTGCTATTCTGGAACTCGATCAAGCCTGTTTTGGCGGACTTTGGACTCTGGAGGGCTACAAACGAGAATTGGATAGTCCTAACAGCGATTTACTCGGTTTATTTTCCCCCTTTTCCAGCACAAGTTTGCTAGGAATGGGTTGCTTTTGGTCTATTTTAGAGGAAGCTCACATTACAATTTTGGCGGTTCATCCCGAATATCAGCGTCAAGGTTTAGGACAGGCTTTATTATATTCACTTATTAAGACAGCTTGCGATCGCAAAATGGAACGAGCTACCCTCGAAGTCCGAGCTTCCAACCTGGGGGCTATATCTTTATATCAAAAATTTGGCTTCAAAACAGCAGGGCGGCGGCGGCGTTACTACCAAGATAACGATGAGGACGCTTTAATCCTTTGGCTCCCAGATTTACAACACCCCAAATTTCAAGCAACTTTAGACCAGTGGTATTCCATTGTCAGCGATCGCCTGGACAAATCCTCTTGGCACTTGCTTTTTAACTAATTCGTAATTCGTAATTAATTTTGAATTATTAGGGCTTGCGATCGGCTTCAGCAAAAAAATGCAACTTTGCCACACCTATTTATATTTAAATATTTTATCTAAACAAATCTATCTATAAATAAAATATATGTAAACTATTTTTACTTGATATTAAAAAATATATATGTTATACATAAATGTTTGGGATTGAGTCAAGAAACCCTTAATCTAAGCAATTAGCTATTTGTAATAAATCCCAAAAACGCTGGTGAACTAAAGCTCCTCAGTACACTAGCCAGATAAAAGTAGTCAATAGTAACAATTAGCCTATCAACTCAAGTCATAGCTTCAGGATGTCTATAATCTGTTATACAGGCATCCAAAAGCTTTGCCTGTGCTAAAATCAGCATACCGGCACGACCGCAGATGATGGGATAAAGCCATGTTTGAGCGCTTCACAGAAAAAGCCATTAAGGTAATCATGCTGGCCCAAGAAGAGGCCCGCCGTTTAGGTCACAACTTTGTCGGAACCGAGCAGATCCTCCTGGGTCTGATTGGCGAAGGCACTGGAGTGGCTGCTAAGGTGCTGAAATCAATGGGCGTCAATCTCAAAGATGCCCGAATTGAAGTTGAAAAAATTATAGGACGGGGATCGGGCTTTGTTGCTGTGGAAATTCCGTTTACGCCACGAGCAAAGCGAGTTTTAGAACTCTCATTGGAAGAAGCACGCCAACTGGGGCACAACTACATTGGCACCGAGCATCTGCTGTTGGGCCTAATCCGCGAAGGGGAAGGCGTCGCAGCCAGAGTGCTAGAAAACCTCGGTGTGGATCTATCTAAGGTAAGAACCCAAGTTATCCGCATGTTGGGAGAAACTGCCGAAGTTTCACCAGGCGGTTCATCCGGGCGCACAAAAACCCCGACTCTGGATGAATTTGGCTCAAACCTGACCCAAATGGCAATAGACAATAAGCTCGATCCGGTGGTGGGACGCGCCAAGGAAATTGAGCGGGTGATTCAGATATTGGGTCGCCGAACCAAAAATAACCCAGTGCTGATTGGGGAACCAGGGGTTGGTAAAACAGCGATCGCTGAAGGTTTAGCTTCACGCATTGCCACTAAAGATGTCCCTGACATCCTCGAAGATAAACGCGTTGTCACCTTGGATATTGGTTTGCTCGTAGCAGGAACCAAGTACCGGGGTGAATTTGAAGAACGCTTGAAAAAAATCATGGATGAAATCCGCTCGGCGGGTAATGTCATTCTCGTGATTGATGAGGTACACACCTTAATTGGTGCGGGTGCAGCAGAAGGTGCTATTGACGCAGCAAATATCCTCAAGCCAGCTTTGGCTAGGGGTGAGTTGCAGTGTATCGGCGCTACAACCCTAGATGAATACCGGAAGCACATTGAGCGAGATGCAGCGCTAGAGCGGCGTTTCCAGCCAGTAATGGTTGGTGAACCTACAGTTGATGAAACAATTGAAATTTTATATGGTCTGCGCGAACGCTACGAGCAACACCATAAACTGAAAATCTCTGATGAAGCTTTGGTGGCGGCGGCAAAGTTATCAGATCGTTACATTAGCGATCGCTACCTCCCAGATAAAGCCATCGACTTAGTTGATGAAGCTGGTTCTAGGGTGCGCTTGATTAACTCCCAACTGCCACCCGCAGCCAAAGAGTTAGACAAAGAACTGCGTCAGATATTAAAAGAAAAAGATGACGCGGTGCGCTCCCAAGACTTCGACAAAGCTGGAGAATTGCGCGATCGCGAAATGGAAATCAAAGCCGAAATTAGGGCGATCGCTCAAAGCAAGACCAATGCAACAGGCACAGAAGGTGAAGAACCTGTAGTTACAGAAGAAGACATTGCCCACATTGTCGCTTCCTGGACTGGAGTACCAGTGAACAAACTCACCGAATCTGAATCTGAAAAGCTGCTGCACATGGAAGACACCTTGCATCAGCGTTTAATTGGTCAGGATGAAGCTGTGAGGGCAGTTTCACGGGCAATTCGTCGCGCTCGTGTCGGTTTGAAGAATCCCAACCGACCTATAGCTAGCTTTGTCTTCTCTGGGCCGACTGGTGTGGGTAAAACCGAGTTGGCGAAGTCCTTGGCTGCTTACTTCTTCGGTTCCGAAGAAGCGATGATCCGCTTAGATATGTCCGAATACATGGAGCGTCACACCGTCAGCAAGCTGATTGGTTCCCCTCCAGGTTATGTTGGTTATAACGAAGGTGGTCAGCTGACCGAAGCCGTGCGGCGGCGTCCTTACACCGTGGTGTTGTTCGACGAAATCGAAAAAGCACACCCCGATGTCTTCAATATGCTGCTGCAAATTTTGGAAGACGGTCGGTTAACTGATGCCAAAGGTCGCACGGTGGACTTCAAGAACACCTTGCTGATTTTAACTTCCAATATTGGTTCTAAGGTAATTGAAAAAGGCGGTAGCGGTATCGGCTTTGAATTCTCCGAAGATGCTAGCGAGTCAACTTACAACCGGATTCGCTCTTTGGTCAACGAAGAACTCAAGCAGTACTTCCGTCCAGAGTTCCTCAACCGACTCGATGAAATTATCGTCTTCCGTCAGTTGAGCAAGCCAGAAGTGACCCAAATCGCCGAAATTATGCTCAAGGAAGTATTTGGTCGTTTAACTGAAAAGGGTATCACCTTAGAAGTTAGCGATCGCTTTAAGGATCGCTTGATTACTGAAGGTTACAGTCCCAGCTACGGCGCAAGGCCATTACGTCGGGCAATTATGCGCCTGTTAGAAGATAGCTTAGCAGAAGAAATTCTCTCTGGTCGCATTAAGGATGGCGATACAGCCTTAGTTGATGTGGATGAAAATGGCGTTGTCCAAGTTAGTTCTCAACAGCGTCGGGAATTGTTACCCCAAGGTGTTGAGTAAGATTTAGGGTTTGGGATTTAAATCTCAAATAGAAAATTAGCAAACGGTAGAGTGTTTATTGCTCTACCGTTTTTTGTGTGAAAATATCTGGAGTTAATGTTGTAAAGTGTAGGACAGGCGATACCTTCGGTGAGCTTCGCTAACGCCAAAGTTTTCGGTCGCTCTACTAAAGTTAGTTAATGGTTAGAGCATCAAGTTATCCTCGTAAATGTATAACACGAAAATGCAAAATTATTGTAGTGCGGGTATCTTGCCCGCTTCCAATATACAAATTAAATACGCAACAGCTTATCTATGCTTGAGATACAAACATGACTAAACAAATACAAACAAAAACAAAAGTTTTCATTAGCTATAGCTGGGACTCAGACGACCACAAAAAGAATGTGTTAGGACTAGCAAATACGTTACGCTTAAAAGTGGGGATTGACGCACAAATAGATCGTTATGTTCAAGCAAAGCCTCCCTATACTCCTCCTCAAGGATGGAATGTTTGGATGTCAGAGCGAATTGAGTGGGCTGAGTTTGTGCTTATCATCTTTACTGAGACATACAAGCGACGATTTGAGGGTAAGGAGGAAACTGGAATAGGTTTAGGGGTTTCGTGGGAAGGAGCAATTATCAGAAACGACATTTACAACGCTCAGTTAAGAGATACTAAATTTATCCCAGTTGTATTTTCTCAATCTGACTTGGGTTATATTCCTTTGGTACTAAATTCCAGAGATAGATATATCCTTACTGACGAAAACAGCTTTCGAGAGCTTAACTATCGTCTTAGAAAACAACCTAGCATTATAATACCAGAAATTGCACAGGTGTCTCTACCACTCCCTTCTGAACCAGTATTATTTTCTCCTCAGAAACTGACACTAGAATCTGTAGAGCAACAGACTTCTGAGATTACATACCGTAAAATGGTTGAAAGATATGTTAACGAGGTTCCACTCTCTGAACCCTATAATGAAATTTCTGAAATTAATCAGATTAATTTAGTAACAATAAGGCAGATAATAGGGCTAGCTCCCGATAAGGCTAAAGCGATTGAAAATGATGTTCTTCAATTACGTTGTAAACTACACGAAGAATACAAACAAAAATTGCAAGAAGCTGATAACCTTCTGATAGAAAATCTAGAACTATTACTCTATACTCAATTAGAGTATTCGCTTGAAAAAGAAAGCTGGATAGAAGCAGATGAAATTACTAAAAATCTCTTGTTGAAAGTAACAAATGTCCAACAAAAATATTTTAGTTTAACTGATTTTCAGAAAATTCCATGTAAAGATATACGTAAAATTGATAAACTTTGGACAGATTACAGTAAAGGTCATTTTGGTTACAGCGCACAAATAGATATCTGGCAACAAGTTAAAAAGAGAGCAGAAGTTCAAGACATACTTTTTGACTTCTTTGTTGCATTGGATTGGGGATTTTATAACGAAGATCATCGATTCGTGTATATAGATAAATTTAAATATGATCTACCCAATCCCCCAAAAGGACACCGCCCAGTATCAGTACTATGGGATGGGGGATCACACGAAACCCGACAAGCATACATAAAGAGAATTCAGAAGTGCTGCAAAGATTTTGTTCTTTAATTGGAGATAATTTCTATAATTGTTTCTCAAAGAGAATAACAACACATCTAGGATGCTACCTTTTGCACTTCTATTTCGATGGCAAAGGTACATACATAAGCACTATCGTAATCAGAAAAGTAATCAAATAAGGAAGGTTTGCCCAGGATTTGAGGACACTATCCTTGCTGGAAATTTGCCTTAAAAAATCAGGTGACGAATCAGGTATAAGAAAGTTTCTTTGTTTGAGCTTCATTTGCTCTACCCATTGTTTATCTTCGTCAGATGCGTAACCTCCAATAATCCTAATTAACCGATTGAAGTTCTTCCGAAATCCTCTCTCCATGTACAGATAATAGATATCCAGTAAACCAAATAAAGTAAAAGAGACGAATGCCAGAATAAATAAAATAGGGTTTTTATTTTGAAAACCAAATCCAACGATCGCAGCCCAAACCGTTAATCCAAACTTTTTAGCTTCAAGCGAATTGTCTGCCATGCGTTTAATTACAGATTGCAGCATTTCACTTTGTTTAATCAAAAAGTCTCGATCTTCTTTAACTCTGTCCAGATCGTTGCTTGGCATAGTACTGCACTATAACGAGAGCCACTCGATTGTAGAATAAAACTAACTCTTTTGAAAAAGTATCTTTCGCAGCTTAAAGAATCCAATCTGACAAGCCGAGTACTCACACATTTCTAGATAATTAAAGGGATGCCATTCGTTTCTACCAATGGACTCCAAATAAGTTCCATCCTCTTGAGCCTCATCCGGCACTATACCTGTAACATCTGTATAATACAAATAACAGACTTCATTCACCTGAGTACCAACGATATACTTGCTCAAAAATAAAACCTGAACCCTATATCCTGTCTCTTCATAGACCTCTCGAATGGCAGCGACTTCTGGTGATTCTCCTTCATCCAATGCACCTGTAATCGGGCAGGGAAAAAGCTTTAGTCTTCCATTTACTTCTTGATTATCAATACAGAGATGTTGGTGTCGAATTAGGACATCATACTGTCCCGGATTTTCGCCGCTCTTTCTCAAAAGAAATACCGCAACTGAATCCTTACCATTTCGTTCCAAATATTGAAATCCCTTAGAAGATTCCCTAACAGCAATCCACTGGGTGCTAAAAATGATTTTATCCGTATCCATTGGCTATATTCCGGTACTTGATTTATTCAAATGTCTACTTTACTATGGGGAGATAAAAATCAATGCAGACGACCAATACCACGTCATCCCCCGCACAACAATACTGCTCGGATAAGCAGGGGAGGCAGAGGAAGCAGGGGAGGCAAAACTCAACGCCAGCCTCCATTTCTACCCCTACTCCCCCTGCTTGCCTCAACCAAGAAATTTCTTAACCAAGCAGTATTGCCCCGCACAAGACCGAGTGAAGAATAACTGGGAATTTACAGAAGTATGGATAGATCCAATGTTATCCCCTCCATATATTCTTTTATTGCTTTGTGACAGTGAAGATAATTGTCAAGTTTATGATCCGGCGCAGGGTTATAAAATTGTATTTTCTAGTAATGACTATAATGCAGCCAAGTTATGGTTACTAGAAGATGAGTATGAATCAATTGAAGGTAGGCTTTTAGCTGCGGAATTAGCTTAAGTTACTAGAGAGTTTTTAGAGAATATGATTGATAACGCTTGCGTAAATCATAAGACTTAGGCAACTGTCACCAGCGCCGACTAAGCTGAGTAGCTACAACAAATCGTAATCTAGTAGATTATGAGCAATAGCTTGGTAGTAAAATTAGTATACAACATGAACCAAGGAGCAAGAACGTGCAAAGCATACTTTTAAGCAGTGAAGAAGTTGGACGGCGTGCGAAAGAATTATATGAAAATAGCATTCGCCAACAAGTTGAACGAGAAGAAAACATCGGTAAAATGGTGATTATTGATATAGAAACAGGTGAATACGCAATTGATAAAACAGGCTTAGAATCGGCACATCTATTACGCAAAAATAATCCATTTGCTCGACTTTTCGGTATCCGTATCGGTTACAAAGTCGCTGTTTCCTTCAGTGGTGAGATGGAGCGCGATTATCGGTGATTTCTGGTATTATCAAAAAAAGACGCGCAACCGTTAACATAATATTTCGACTGCCAAATAAACCAGATTTTACTATTGAATTTGTTATCGATACAGGTTTTACAGAATTTCTTTCTCTACCTCTAGCAGCAGTTACTCTATTGGGTTTCCCTTTTGTGTATGATATGTATGCAAATTTAGCTGACAATAGTAATGTAATCTTGCCAGTACATCAAGCTACCATTATTTGGAATGGAGAAGAACGGAAAGTAAATGTACTTGCTACAGGACGGCTACCTCTATTAGGCACTGCTTTACTTGATGAGCATGAACTTGTCATACAGTTGACTGAGGGCGGTTTAGTAACAATTGATGAATTGTAGTTGCTTTCTGGATATATAGCAATCCTAAATCATTCGTGAAAAATTAGATCCCCGACTTCTCGAAGAAGTCGGGGATCTGGACGCCGTGCATTTTCACAAGTCAAATAGGATTGCTATTGAGAAGTGCTATATATTAGACTGATCGAATAAGCACTAAAATTTGTTCCAAGTTATGACCTTCAGTGATGTAGTTGAAGCAATTAAAAGTCTTTCCAGCGAAGAAAAGTTAGAAATCCAACTGTTATTGCAGCAATATCTACGAGAAGAAAGGCGTGAAGAGATTTATCAAAATTTTCAGGCGGCGCAAGTAGAACAGAAAAATAGTGAATTAAAGTTTTCCTCAAATATGGATGAACTAAAACAACTGATAGAAGAATGATGTTAAAAGTAAGTTTCAATTCTTCTGATTTCAGATATCATTTACCGATATAATCAGTAGATAAATCAAGTAAAGTCGATATGAAGCCCACAAATGAACAAACTCAGGGACTCTACAGGCTTTGTTATCGACTTACTAATGTCATTTACCCTGGATGGCCAGACACAAACATCGAACTTGTTAGGGTAGATGAACGTACTGGCAACTTATACGTACTTGCTGGCGAAAATCTGGACTTTGAGATTAAACTAACCGGAGGGTATGAACCATGACAGTAGCTAAGTATGAAGCAATGAATCTCAATGAACTACGTCGCTATGTTCTCACTCACCGGGAAGATGTTGCAGCTTTTCATATGTATATTGATCGCTCAAAGTCTGAAGGGCAAATGATCACCATAGACTTAAATGATGAGAATTGGGAAGACAAAGTTAAAGAAGCAATTAAATATAGTTCTAATGCTATTCGTTGGTACTGTAATAATACACCAAAATATACTAAAGAAGCTCAGATAATTTCTGAATGGTGGAATCATTTAGATAATAAATTTGTTACCAAGCATCATCTTACTGGAATAAAAATTGATCAAGCAACTGGAATCTGGGAACCAATTCAAATTAACCCGCCAGTGCAAATACGCATCAGTGAACCAAGTCTAGAAATTGGTCAATTTACTACGTTGCTCAAATATAGAGGTCAAGATAACTCTATAAAACAAATAGAAGCCGTTACTATTGACCTGGATATTGCAAAGCAAAACCTATTTGTTTGGCCGACTCAAGCAGCAGAGGTTTTTATTTTCTCAACAGAGGCTACTTAAAACTTTGCTGTACTCAGTTCTAATCTTACTGAGATATCTTTTACTCTCAACATCTCTGTATTTTGTGCGGTGATTCTCCTTTTGTTCAAGATTAGAGCCGTGAACTAAAGGGTTCCTATCGCTTTTGGGCATAGCTCTAATTTATCTTGAAGATGAAGTGCGATCGCTTTAGCAAGAATAGGTGGTACAGCATTACCTACCTGATTGTACTGGCAAAGAAACTTCTCGTCGAAGATTCGGAACCAGACCTGAAGTGCATTTAAAATGGGAAAATATAAAGAATCATTAGGAGGAATCAATCGTCATGAGTGTGATAGTTGCTAAGTGGACGATTGACGAATATCACCGGATGATTGACGCTGGTATTTTGAGCGATCGCAACGTTGAACTACTCAAAGGAGAAATTGTCGAAATCTTCGCAGAAGGAGAACCTCACGCTTATAGTAGTGGTGAAGCTGGTGACTATTTAGCAAAGTTATTAGCTGAACGTGCCAAAATTCGTCATGCTAAACCAATTACCTTACCCAACAACTCGGAACCCGAACCAGATATTGCTATTGTCCAACCTTTAGGACGCGAGTATCGACAGCATCATCCCTATCCAGAAAATATTTTCTGGTTGATTGAATACGCTAACTCTAGTTTAGAAAAAGATTTAGAGACAAAAAGCAAAATCTATGCAGAAGCAGGTATTTTAGAATATTGGGTTGTCAATCTAAAAAAGTTACACCTGATGGTGTTTCGAGAAATCTTAGATGGAGAATACGCGGCAAAACTAACATTGACTGGGGGAATAATTCAACCGCTTGCATTCCCAGATGTTTCTGTTGTAGTGGAACAAATTATTAATAGCTAAGATAATTTCTCCACAATAATATAAAGATACGAAATTGGACTGAGCAACTCTTGGAGACGCTATCACGAACGCCCAGCTACGTTAACACATCTTTACAAGGATTCTGGATAACGCATATTTAATTTCACCAGATATTTAATAACCTTTCACAAGATACAGCGGATTTCAAGTTAGTGAAGTACACAAGCTAAGTCTCAAAGCCAGGTATAAAGCCTGTTTTACTTCTGAATTCTGACCGGAGGCGGAGCGTCTCCGGCTCCGCTCCTGAATTCTGAATTCTGCTGTATTTGATGCAGAGAGACGATTTTACTCGCATCTTTACAATGTCTTTTCATGAATTTTATTCTGCGTTCACAAATTCCAAATATCCATTGCTAAGTTCTTTCACTGCCAAATCATAAAATTGCTTACCATGTTCTGGCGTTGCTAAAGCTGGATTTGATCCCATGCGTCCATCTGGATAACGCACTCGAAAGTCAGATGCACTATAAATCTTGTGTCCGCTTGCAACTTCTAATGAAAGGGGTGCTTGCTTAATCGCCTCTGGATAAACGTATTGAGTCAGGGCTACTTCACTTGGCGTTGCATGAGAACCTTCTTGATCCCCATATAATTCTTTAGCTAGCTTATATACAGAACCGCACATAAACCAGTTTGCCACTTGACATTGCACCTGTTGAGCATTGGCAATCTGCAAATCTTCTAAATGAGCGTAAGTTTCTGAAAAAGCCGCTTTCAGGGTAGCAATATTACCGCCATGTCCGTTAATAAAGTAGAATTTGCTAAAACCAGCTTTGGCTAAACAAGTTACATAATCTCGCACTACTTGAATTAAAGTGCTGGGACGCAGACTGATTGAGCCAGGAAAGGCAGTATGATGTAGTGCCATCCCCACATTGATTGTAGGCCCAACGATCGCTTGAGTTGCATCACCTACACCGGCTGCGATCGCTTCTGCACAAATAGCATCAGTACCAATTAACCCTGTTGGCCCATGTTGTTCTGTGGAACCAATAGGGAAAATAATCCCCTTTGACTGCTGTAAATAAGCTTCGACTTCTTGCCAAGTACTTAAATGCAGTAACATTGTTGATGATTTTCCTCAATAAATTGCAGTGGGATGAAACCTTTTGTTACTGAATAGCATATTCTGTAACTAAACTCCCACTAAGATGATTATGAACTCTCTGGGTTTTCTCTGGTGGCGATCGCACAAGATCCTCGACTTTGCAAAAGTTGTCGGGGATCTTTAATTTACTGCCAAATTTGGAGAGAATTAAACGAGCTATTTCTATGAATATTGTTTATACCAATTCTGTATAATGATGCGCCAAATTATATAAGGAATGAACCGCAAAGGCGCATTCGCGCAGCGTCTCGTCAGAGAAGAACACAAAGGAAGAAAGAAAATTTGGCGCAGCCTCACAAAAAAATGGTATTAAGGAATGGAGTCGCAACGAGTTTTCACAGAGATAGATATAAACAATTTACCGATTCTGCGATTTTATCCTACGATACTCGCCGCAATCCTCACCATAATAAAAATCAAAATTGAGTTATGAAATGTTGCTTTTCTAGATAATCAAGAAAAAAAGTCGATCAATTTTGAATTTTGACTAATCAAAGTAATAATGCTTCTTTACGTCCCTTGTAATTTCCCATGTACAGGACATACCAGCGGGAAAAATCACTAAATCGCCCTTACCCATTTGCACTGGTTCTCGGCCATCAGGAGTAACAAGTACGTCACCTTCCAAAAAATAGCAAGTTTCTTGAGAATCATAAATCCAAGGGAATTTTGAAACTTCCTTTTTCCAAATTTCCCATTTAAATACACCTAATTCATTGAGATATTTTTGTCTGGGTTGATGCTGAATTTTAATTTCCATATTGGTTTTTTTCTAGTTATATTCAGCAGTAAGATTGAATATCCTCTCCACACTGATCTACTAGATAACACAAAGCGCGAAAACGCAAGTATACGAGTTCGTTATAAAGCGGATTCAGCTTGCACATTGGTGGAATATGAGCTATTTTTCGACCAAAAAGCATGATATCACGCTCGAATGGACACTGAGCAGGAATTAGTTTAGCAATAAATTTGGCTAATTTCCGATTTTGAATCTCAATTTTATCGAGCCATTGACGTAATGGTTGCAGTAAATCTAATTTGGGTTGAGCAAATTGCTTTTTACTACCTGTTTGATTCTTTTCTTCTAAAGGTTTAATAAAAGCAGGCAGAAAAATACGCCGATTCTGTGTTTTAAGCATAGTTGTGGGCAAGGTTTTCCTTGTGTAGATGAACTATTTGCCAATTGAAAATGTTAGCAATGTAATATTTTGGTCAATTTGCACTGCGCTTGTAGATTAAGAAGCAGAGTAAGCATAATGCAAACAATTTACATGCATCTTTGGGAAGGGAAATGGTTTAACTAATTGTTATTTAAACCCACCAAATCATGAAGAACTGTCCAGTTAAATACAAAATAACAAAGAAAATATAAAAATGGCATTTCTTTAACTTATGGATTTCTAATCTTGAAGATAGCAATCTTATATATTAAATATAAATGCCTGGTTCGGAAACTGACTAGTATCTAGAGATATAGTTTATAGCAAACAAACATAGTCTTGTTCTGACTCCATATACATTTTGCTAGGATTAGCCCCTAATATCTCTTGATTTTAAGGTATTGAATATCCACAAATTTGTCTCATATACTACACAAGCTAACCTAGATATTATCTAATAAGTAGCAATAAACTGTTTGATAAGTCAAAACCAATATTAGGTACTTACACAAGAGCAAGGGGCACTTGTAATAAGCATTTCGACAGGTTTTACAGTCAGCTTTGTCCAACTACTCACTGTGAGATTTTGCCGTTGGTGCAGCCTCTTGTAGAGAAGTATTGGTTATTCTCCCCAACCCCCACTCCCCGATTATGAAAAACTTACTATTTAAAATATCTTAACCCAGTACTAGCTTGATATTTGCTAATATATTCTACATTCTGTTGCTCTAATTTTGATAGCAATTTAGCTGGAAATGTTTTTGGTGAATATATAGGACGATACCAAAGTTGGTTATTAAAGTAGTTTTGCAATTCAGTATTATCAAAACGGCGACCATGACTGGCAAAAATTGAATTTCGCATAATATCTAGTTCAAAACCGCTTTTACCATCCAAATCTGCATCGGTTACAAGTCTTTGAGAAAGCCAGAAATAATTGTTGAGAGTCGTGGGATCAACTGATGATATTGATGTAGTTGAGGAAGGTGACTGAGTTGGAACAGCTGGGGTAGTTGGTGTAAATGTAGGAGTTTCTCCCACGGGGCTTGTAACATTTGATGGTGTTTCTGAAGGTAATACTGTTTTGTCTGCTATAGGTTGAGAAGATTTGGATAACACTTGACTAATAATCACAGATGCACCAATTAACCCACCTGCAATCAAACTACCCATGAGAATATTATTCTGACTATGACTACTTTGAGGGCTAGGATGTGGTTTGACAGGCACTGTTTGAGGTGGCGGTGCAGAGACTACAGTTGGTTGAGTCAAGAGGGGTTGCGTCGGTGGAATTGGATTTGCTATGCTCTGTAAAGAATCCAGCATTGCTCTGGCTGTGGGATAGCGATCGCGCGGATGATAAGCGATCGCCCGATCGATTACTCTTGCCATAATTGGGCTAACATGACTGGCATATTGCCGCCAGACAATTTCACCCGTTTGCGAATCGGTTTCTAGTTGTTGCGCCTGTTTACCAGTCAGCAAATAAATTACCGTCATTCCTAAACTGTATAAATCACTAGAATAAACAGGTCTACCTGCGGCTTGTTCACTCGGCATATAGCCAGGTGTACCAATCACAATCGAACTGGTAGGATTGCCTTGAGAATTTACTACTGTTCCCATTGACTCCCGTACAGCACCAAAATCAATCAGCACTGGTTTAGCATCCCGATGACGCACAATAATGTTATCCGGCTTAATATCGCGGTGAACGATATGCTTAGAGTGAACGTAATCCAGGACAGGTAATAAATTCATGAATAATTCCTGGACAGCGCCTTCACTAAATAGCCCCTGCTTCTGGACTTTTGCGGTTAAGGTATCGCCTTCAACCCATTCTTGAACTAAGTAAAATTGTCCACCTGAAGAGAAGTAGGCATATAATGCCGGAATTTGGTCATTTGCACCACCGAGTTCTTCTAAAATAGCTGCTTCGCGTTGAAACCTCTCTTGTACTAACTGATAAATTTGGGGATTGTTGTGAATCGGTCTTAGTTGTTTAACCACACAACGGCGCTTTGAAGGCATATAGGTGTCTTCAGCTAGATAGGTTTCACCAAACCCACCAGCACCTAGTGTGCAGATAACTTGATAGCGATCGTTCAGCAGCTGTATTGTCATGGAAGATTACAAGCGATATTCATAAGATAGTTTTCCTCAAAACTACCTTCATTTCAAATCTAGTAAACCTTCTTCTTTCAATTTAGGATTGAAGCGAATTTGCATTTGCAAACCGCGCACTTCTAACAATTGCATTGAAATTTCTGCTTCTACTCTCCGTGCCACATTTTTAAGAACTTTTATTTGTGCTAATTCATCATTAGCTGGATTTTGATAACTTGCCTGTTCTTCATCTGTCATTACGACTTTGACATCAATGGGATGAGTCCATTTTTCCTTTTGATCCCCA